>DASVGC010000160.1:0-8755 GCA_036379735.1 Nitrososphaeraceae archaeon | reverse complement strand
CATAAGTTTCCCTTATGCCAAATCCTAAACTAATGAACTTGTCTATTAACCAATTCTTCCATATTTTAAATTCATAGTCAGTTACAGGCTCAAGTAAATCATTAATTATTTCAGTTATAATCAAAAGAGAACCATTTACTTTCAATTTCGTGAAGATATCTCGATAGAATGAAGACCATTGGCTCTCTTTAGATTTATCGATATAGTCTGGTGATGGGAGGACTAGGATAAACTCGTCAACATAATTATCTGGAAAACACAAAACGACTTTTTCAAAGGATTCGTTTATAAGATAAACATTCTTTTCTCTCAACTTCTGGCCGGCAAGTTGAATTTGCTTTTCGTCAATCTCTATGCCTACATAGCATGTATCAGGGCTTTGTCGACGCTTGACCACATCTTGTAGTAATTGTCCATCTCCTATTCCTAATTCTACTATCACCTTTTGAAATTTAGATACCGTTGAAATGATACTATCTTTGGAAAGCAATATTTGTATCTTTATTGTTGGGGTCTTAGCAATTCAGATTCTAGTAATTGCTGGACAAGTTGAACTACTTCTTGTTCAACCTGTTGTCTGGGCAATCCTAGTTTGGATGAAAAATGATCCGCTAATTGAGTAATTGTTTTTGTTCCATCACAACTATTCCAAAAATCAACTATTGCTTGGTTCACCATAAATCGCTGCTCTTTCTCATTCTCGAGAATTAACGAACCATCTTCCTGTGTAACCTTCCTGCCTATCATCATAGGCTGGTACTTTTCATAATCTACTTGAAATCTTAACTTTGGTTTTCCAAAACCAAGCTTCTCTCTAACTGATGGTTCCATTCTCTCTATGTTCCATGGTGGATCCCAAACAATAGAGACATTAATGTTCCCTACTCCGTCGATTTTTCCAATATATCGTTTAACATCACTTACCAACGTGTCATGCAGAGGGCATCCCCTTGTTGTCATTGTCATTTCGATATCGACATCATTGGATTCGTTTATGTTTACACCGTATATCAAACCCAGATCGACAATATTAACAGGAATCTCAGGATCCATGCATTTCCGTAACACTGAATAAACTTGCTCTTGACTAATACTCATCGTCATCCAATAATAAAAATATCCTTAGAGATTAAATACTTTATCTATTAGTCCGAATATTTTTGGAAATAGTTTCTTCGTACGGTGGTTTAATAACGCCCTTTTCTGTTATTATTCCAGTTATCAATTCCGGCGGGGTTACATCAAATGCAGGATTAAATACTTTGATTCCCTTTGGGGCCAATAACTTATTGCCCATTTTCATCAATTCGTTCTTGTTCCTTTCTTCGATCACTACGTCTTTAACCCTACTTGTTAAATCAAACGTTGAACTAGGTGCTGCAACGTAAAAAGGGATGTTGTGTCTTTTCGCAAGTGCAGCAACCTGATAGGTACCTATTTTATTGTAGACATGACCTGTTTTCAATACTCGATCCGCACCTACGATTACTCGATTTATCAAACCACTAGACATTAAGTGTCCTACGGCAGTGTCGGGGATCAGACTAAAGTCTATCCCATAATGATCTAATTCAAATGCAGTTAAACGAGAACCTTGCATTACGGGCCTTGTTTCGGTTGCAATAACCTTAATGTTTTTACCCGTGTCGCTGGCCGCCCTAAGTACACCCAATGCCGTGCCATATGCAACCGTTGCAAGTGAACCTGCATTACAATGAGTGAGAATTACATCATCGTTGTGGATTATTCTTGCTCCATTTTTGCCCAATTGCTTGTTAGTGCTAATATCTTCTGTTGCCATTTTAAGAGAGGAAAGGATAATTGAGTTCTTGATTTCTCCCACATCTATTTTTGAAGAAGCTACTTTCATGATTTGATCCAAAGCCCAAACCAAATTAACTGCTGTGGGTCTTGTGGATCTTAATCTGACGTATGCGGTTTTCAGGTCTTTGATCATTGATTTCTTATCTTTCGCCTTGCTCGAGATAGCAGCTAGAGACATCCCAAATGCTGCTGCAACACCTATAGCTGGAGCTCCTCTAACAACTAATCGTTCTATAGCTCTAGCAACGTCCTCATATTTCCTATACCTAACATAAACTAATTTAGCAGGCAATTTTGTCTGATCGATCATAACTACTTGATTATTTTCCCATCTTACTGTCAAGAGGTCCTTAGATCTGTTTGCTGACTTTACGTTGTATTTTTGGTTCTTGTTGCGAAGCATTAATGATTTTGATGGTTAATGATGTCTATAATAATTTACCTAGTTAGGATGATCGCCCAATTTACCCAAGATGATTTGTCACTAACAAAAACTCCCGATAGATACTATGCCATTTGAATAACTAATACACTTTCTGTAGTTATCAATTAATAGCGGACTATATGTCATAGATACTAATAGTTAGCAAGTATGTCTTTTATTCGATACCGCATGTTGAGATTTAGGAAGTTTACCAAAAATAAATTCTATGTTCTTGTCAAGTATGTTCTATTTGTTTACATAAGTTTCAAGATGAAAATCGGATGGTATTGAAATAAAGCTCAGTTGGCTAGTTCATTTATTCGTTCTAAGAAACCTCCTACGTAATGAATTTTCGTCTACTAAATTACAGTAATTAGACATCAAGATTTTGTAGGAATGTCTATAATCACTGAGATCAAAGTGTATGTTGATTAGGTCATGTCCATCAAAAATGAAGTGACTGAAAAGAGTAATAAAGTTAACATCAATTCAAAAAACTCTGGGAATTATGACCTGTTTAATAATATAATAGGTTACGAAGATATAAAAAAATTATTTTTCTTGTCATTCGAATCACAAAAACCGATCCATATCTTGCTAGTTGGTCCTCCTGCATCGGCAAAAACGTTGTTTATGCTAGGATGCATGAAACTAGATCGATCTTATTTTACTCTAGGTACACATAGTACCAAATCGGGTATGGTTGACTATTTATTTGAAAAACGTCCACGGTATTTGGTTATTGACGAAATTGAACACATGCCAATAAAAGATCAAACTGTTCTTCTCAGTCTTATGGAAACTGGTATTATAGCCGAAACTAAACACATGAAGACTAGAAATACCCAATTGAAAACATGGGTTTTTGCTACCTCCAATGATACCAATCATATGCTCACTCCTTTGCTTTCTAGATTTATGGTGTTACACTTCAAACAATACAATTTTGAGAATTTTCAAGATATATCAATTCACATGCTCGGTCAAGAAGGGATACTCAGTGACATTGCAGCAGAGGTAGCTTCGCAAGTATGGCACAAGATGAAATCAAAGGACATAAGGGATTGCATAAAGATTGCACACCTTGCCAGATCTAAACAGGACGTAAATTGGATTGTGGAGACAATTCAAAAATATGGTAAAGCGTCTAGTCATACAGCAAAAGGTATTAACTCATCCGTCAAGTAGGTCTGATTGACCTCTTGCTCTTTTAAGTATAATTTCTCAAAAATACACGAACTGGCTATTGCAATCTTGGTTTTATTAGAGTTGGCCAGATTCCTACATTTGAGCCATATCTAAGGATGAAATGACTTAAAAGTCAAATCCGCCACCATCAAATCCGCCACCATCAAATCCGCCAGTATCAGCTCCTGCCTGAGAATCAGCGCCAGAACTATCAGAGCCACTCTCACTTGCTGCCGCAGAATCACTTTCTGCGTTCCCACCTTCACTAGCACCGGCTTGAGTGCTTTCCGCAGGAGTCATTGCCATACCCATAAACGACATCATTGAAGTAAAAAACAGTACATTCATTATTCCTGAAAATAGCATCATAGGCATCCACATTCTATTTGAATCCATGAGTGATTCAAGCTGTGTTCTATTTCCATTATCGTAGTATTGCTGCATTTCCTGAGCCTTTTCCTGCAATTCCTTCTTCTTGTTTCCAAGTAGATTCATACCTGTCTCGGTAATTTTTAATTCAATTTTTTTTCTACCAAGGAAGCCTCTTTTTTCAGTACTTGTTATCAATCTTTGAAAAACAAGATCATTTACTATTAATTCAATTTCGGTTTTAGATAACTTTGACACCTTTGATATCTTGTCGATACTGCTCATTCCTCTTGATATTGCATCGAGAACAATGAAATGATTGGGACTTTCGCGAATATTAACTTCACTTGACATATTGAATTTAAGCATATTAGTTTACTTAAATCATTCGTTTTTGACATAGTGGTTTATTCTGAATCGATTCGCCATATGGGTATTCTCTAACTTGGATTAGCGATTTTTTACAAAGTTTAAAATTGTTAGTCTTCAAGAAATCAGAATATTGGCTAGTACTGATAATTTCGGGGTTGAAGCAGGAATGGGAAATAGAGCCATAGAATGGATGAATACCTACTCCAAGGAGAAAAAAATGGATTTTAATGCACGGTTAGAAGGATATCAGGTTTCCACAAAAAACTTTGGAAATTTCGAAATAATTTCATGGAACGGAAATTGGTTTGATGCGCGAAAGATAATTATCAAATCTAGTAGCAAATTAAGTATGAAAGTTATTGAATCAGGTTACCACCAAAAGGATAATCTGTTACTTTCTTTTTTTGGCCTTGGGAAGGAATTTGCCAAGGTATACAAGAAAGGTAACTACATTGGAGCTATGGTATTGGGAACACGTTCGGGAAAATGGTATGTGAAGTCTGAAAAACTTGGATGATTTGAAATTTTTACGCCAACTCAAAAATAATTATTTTGAAGAGTGTTACATTGAGTAGAAGAAAATTAATAGGTGATATCTGAATCAGGAACATTATCTCCTAAAGAGAAAGTCGCAAAAGCTTTCTCCTGCAACTCGAACACATTCGTCATACAGTTCTTCCGGATAATTACCATCTCCATTTTGAGGCGGCGATCTATTTGGAAAATCATCTAACGACGAATCGATCTTGTCAGCGCTAGGCCTTTCACCCAAAACTACGTCCAATTCTCTGATAGCGTTATCTCTGAGAGTCGTAAGATGAACATTATCTCCAACTTGTTTTTGGCTCTCGAGGTATGCTAATATATCATCAATCTTCGTAACCTCTCTGTTATCAATTTTCAAGATGATATCTCCCCCCGTAGTAATTTCTCTGCCGTTATAGGTTTTCGTAGTTGTTCCAGCTTCTAAATCTGCCTTTTCTGCAGGGCTACCTTCTGTGATACTGGTTATTAGAAATCCCTTGTTCTGGCTTAATCCAATTTGCTTGGACAAGTCCGGAGTCAAACTAAGTCCAACTATGCCAATATATGGATGACGATACGAACCTGTTTCAATAAGTGAAGTTACAACTTTACTAATTGTGTTGGAGGGTATTGCGAATCCTACTCCAGAGTAAACTCCTGTATTGGAAAATATTGCAGTATTGATTCCAATTACTCTACCTTGTGTATCTATGAGCGGACCTCCAGAATTGCCTGGATTAATAGCAGCGTCGGTCTGTATAATATTCGGGATAGAAAATGATGATGTAGCTCCACCAAAATTCTCTCCATTTTCACTGGATGGCAATAGCCTACCCAATCCACTTACTATACCTACGGTCATTGAACCTGATAACCCGAATGGGTTTCCAATTGCAACCACCGTTTCGCCAATTCTTAATGCAGAAGAATTAGCTAGGGACAATGGCATCAACTTATCGGATGTAATATTATTTACCTTTATTACGGCCAAATCTGCAAATTGATCAAATCCTACTAGCTCTGCAGAATAAACATTACCATCTAGGAAACTTACTTGCAGCTCGTCATCATTGTTGGAACCAGGTACGACAACATGATAATTCGTAATTACATGGCCACTGTTATCGTAAACAAATCCAGAGCCTAGTCGTGAACCAAACTCATTGGAATTATCAACCTCCGTTACCTGAACGACAGATTTTTCTACCTTTGCAAAAAGATCTGGAAGAGCAAGAGGTGCTTGAGTAGTAGAATTCTGGATTGTTGGTATCTGTGCCTCTACGAAGTTTATTGAAGAATTGAACGTTTCGTTGCTAATGAATACAGTAAATACAAAAAATAATATTAAAAATAACACGCTTTTTTCATTCATTTCTTAATGTTATGTAAGTACGAACAAACCTATATTTGAATTATAGTCGTGATATTCAACACACTTCTAGAATGTATAATTCGCTGCATATTCATATTCACTTATGACGACTTTCTAATCAAACTTGTGATTAACATACGGAATTCTATTCTTACACAGCAATTTACCATATCCATTGTTGCCAATTGCAATTATTTTGTGTGTTATTCTTGATATTTGCTGGTAAAATCGATACAATGAAATTCTAGTATCTTTTCTATGATTGATATGACTAAGGATGAATCCTCAATGACATTTCTGAAATACAAGAATTTGAACGACATGTTAAAGGTGATATTGTTCTCTTCCCAGTCTGCGTTAGGATTAACTCCTATGCTATATCATATAAAGTATAAAGAAAAAGAGATTTTGTTTATCGAGACAGGTGCTCTAGGCGGTGCGTTAGTTCACTACATAGTTGAAAAAGAAAAACCCAGAATGAAATTCATAGAACTGAGGCAACTTACAGGTGAATATAGTTTTGTTGAAAAGATAGGAAATGACACGCATTCTATTTACATTCCAATACTAGAGTTGGACAGCTCCTCCATTGAATTTCCAAATTAGAACTGGAAATATCAATTAACTGAAGGTTTATTGACGTATGATTTCAAATGAATTCTATATTTTAGATTCCTTTATTAGTAACTCCAATGTGATTTGCTATTAACACTAGAGTTACTACTAATTAGTATCTTAAAATTAACAGTTTATGGGAAATTATTTTGAAACTACTAAATGCATTGAGGATTTGAAATTCCATGATGTTCTATTTCTTGACATTGTATTATGCAGATTCAAATCGTATTACTTGTGAAATGTCATTTCAACGGTTCTATCACAACTAGGAAGAAAATAGGTTAGTAATCAATACTGTTGGCTACTTGATAAAATAAATGCTTGACTTGATTCTACACCAAGCAAGTATTAGAAATGTCCACATGGACTATTAATATTTGGAAATTGATAGATTGTCTGGGCTCTTAAATGAGTATAAGGATTCAGAAAGAATGGTAGCGAATAACATATAGAACAATTCGATTCAAGTCAGTACTGTTAATCAATGATCTTCAAAGATGAGGATGTATTCACGAATCACCCACTTCTTAGAAAAAATATCTTACAATTTAGAGAATATCAAAAGAATATTTCTAGCCATGCCCTGAGTAAAAACACGTTAGTGATACTGCCCACCGCGCTGGGGAAAACAATTATTTCGTTACTCGTTTCTATAAACACACTTTATAATTATAGGAACAAAAGAATCTTAATTCTAGCTCCTACAAGACCACTGGTTAATCAGCACTGGAGATCATTTGTATCTTATCTAAAGTTACTTGATGAACAAACGGCCGTAGTAACAGGAAAACTACCACCTTACGCCAGAAGTATTCTCTGGAATAGGACGGAAATTAGAATTGTTTTCTCAACACCAGAAGTAATACGAAATGACATAAGAGAAAAGAGACTTGAACTAAATAATTTTTTCTTGGTAGTTTTTGATGAGGCTCATCGTGCAGTTAAAGACTATGCATATACATTCATTGCTGATCAGTACATGAAGCATTGTACCTTTCCATTAATTCTAGGGTTGACTGCCAGCCCAGGATCAGAAAAAGACAAAATTCAAGAAATCTGTAATAATTTATTTATTGAACATTTAGAGTACAAGACGGAAGAAGATCCTGACGTAGTGCATTATATCAATCCAATTGATATTGATTGGAAATGGTTTGATCTTCCTTCAGAGTATCAATACGTTAAATCAATATTGAAAAGTATGTTAGATGAAAAACTTGAGTGGCTGACTAAGAAAAAAATTGTCACAAAAAACTCAAAATGGATTTTTAAAAAAGATCTAATTTCAATAGGAGACGAGTTAAGGCAAAAATTGAACACAACACCAGAAGAACGGCGAAGTTCGTTGTATTTTGCCATAACGCAGCAATCTAATGCACTCTCAATAATGTATTGCATAGAATTGATGGAGAGTCAAGGATTCTACTCTCTTAGAACCTTTCTGAATAGAATTCAGGAAGAAGGTGGCAAGAGTCACAAGATTTTGCTTGGCGATAACAGAATAATAGAAATTAAAAGATTGATTGAACATTTGAATAAAGAGCATCCGAAAATTCAGCATCTTATTGAGATCCTATATGATAGATTCAATCCCTACACTAGTTCAAAAAATAAACCCCGCGTAATCAAGGGAGAGTCAGAAAAGGATTCCAGGGTGCTTATCTTTACTCAATATCGAGACACCGCACAACATATAGTTGAATTGCTTAAGAAAAACAAGGTTAGGGCATCAAAATTCGTAGGGCAATCAAAAAGACAAGGAGATCCAGGAATGAAACAGGAAGAGCAGAATACTATCTTGCAGAAATTTAGGGAAGGAGAGTTTAATGTTTTGGTAGCGACTTCTATTGCAGAAGAAGGACTCGATATTCCAGAAGTCGATCTAGTTGTATTTTACGAACCAATACCAAGTGAAATTAGACATATTCAAAGGAGGGGGAGAACTGGAAGAAAAAGTATAGGTTCGGTCCTAATTCTTGCAACAAGAGATACAATCGACGAACGTTATATGGATGTAAGTAGAAAAAAAATACAAAAGATGAAATCAATCCTTTCTTCTATTG
>DASVGC010000159.1:0-2811 GCA_036379735.1 Nitrososphaeraceae archaeon | reverse complement strand
ATCATAAATGGGAATAATACAATCATTAAAGTGTCGAGAATGTGGAAAGGAATATGAACCATCATTTAGATATGTATGCGAAGAATGTTTTGGTCCACTAGATGTTAAATATGTTTATCCAGATTCAATAAAAAGAGAGACCTTCCAGTCTAGGACAGAAAAGACATATTGGAGATATTTTGAATTATTACCAATTAAAAATAAAAATAATATTGTAAGTATTAACTCAGGATTTACTCCATTGCAAAAAGCAAATAATCTTGGTAAGGATCTAAAATTAACAACATTATATGTAAAAAATGATTCTGTTAATCCAACATTTTCATTCAAGGATAGGCCAGCTGGTGTGGCTGTATCAAGGGCAAAAGAAACTAATCTTAAGGCAGTGGGATGTGCCTCAACCGGTAATCTAGCATCTGCTACTGCTGCGCATGCAGCTGTAGCTAACATGCCTTGTTACATATTTGCTCCCGCTGATTTAGAATATGCAAAGATTGCCCAAGCATTAGCTTACGGTGGTAAATTTGTTGCTGTTGATGGAACTTATGATGATGCTAATAGAGTAGCTTCTGTAATAGGAGATTCAAAAGGTATAGGTATAGTAAATATTAATATGCGGCCATATTATGTAGAGGGATCAAAAACACTTGCCTATGAAGTAGCCGAACAACTTAATTGGAAAGTACCTGATTACTTGATAATACCTGTTGGAAGTGGTGCAATGCTAAATGCAATTTGTAAGGGATTTGAAGAATTAAATGAGATTGGATTAATCGAAGATGTTTCCAATTTGAAGATAATTGCAGCACAACCTCATGGTTGTTCGCCTGTAGTTGATGCTTTTAAATCCAATAGTGATGAAATATTTCCGGTAGAAAAACCTGATACAATAGCAAAAAGTCTTGCTATAGGCGATCCTGGAGATGGAATATACGTTTTAAAGAGATTAAAACAATATCATGGTTTTGCTGAATCAGCTACAAATCAAGAAATTATAGCTGGAATATTAAAACTATCTAAAACAGAAGGCATTTTTACGGAACCTGCAGGTGGTGTGTCCGTTGCTGTAATGCAAAAGTTACTTGATGAAGGAAAGATAGATCGAGATTCTAATATAGTTTGTTATATTACTGGAAATGGTCTCAAATCTATTGAGGCAATTACAGAGATATTACCTAAACCTTCAATCATTAAACCAGATGTTCAAATAGTCTCAGCAATGATAAGATAATAAAATGAATAAATAATATATGTGAAAGGTAAGTGAGATAGATATAAATGGTTAAAGTCGAGTTTATAATTCCATCTGTTTTAAACAAGGGAGCTGGAGAAAAAAAAGTATCATTAGAAGCTGACAATCTACAAAATGCTTTCAATAAGGCTTCAGATATCTTGGGTGATGATTTCAAACGTAGGGTATTTGATCTTAATGGCAAACCTCGTGCTCTAATTAACATATATATTAATGGAAAAAATATGCGTTTTAACAAGGATGGAATGACCACATCTCTTAATGAAGGTGATTCTATCTATATCCTTCCTGCAGTAGCCGGAGGTTCAAACAAACCCACCGTAGTAACTCGTAATGAACTAGATAGTAAAGATATTCAGCGTTATTCTAGACAAATAATGTTAGAAGAAATAGGATTTATTGGAATGGAAAAATTAAGAAATTCCAAAGTTTGTGTGGTCGGTGTTGGTGGCATTGGAAATCCCGTTGTAACTCAATTAACAGCTATGGGTATAGGAAAGATCCGTATTGTTGATAGAGATGTAGTTGAAATATCTAATTTACATAGACAGCATTTGTATACTGAACAAGATATTGGAAAAGTTAAAGTTGAAGCAGCTATAGAGCATCTGAAAAAAAGGAATACAGACGTAGAAATTGAAGCACTTCCAATTTCAGTTACTCCCTATACAGCAGAAAATATTGTTAAAGGCTTTGATATTGTTATTGATGCTTTAGATAGCGTTGATGCTAGATATGCATTAAACGATGCATGCATTAAGCACAACATTCCTTTGATCTATGCAGGTGCATTAGGAATGTTGGGATCAGTTTGTACAATTCTTCCAAACAATTCCGCCTGTCTAAGATGCATATTTCCTGCATTGTCTGAAGATGATATGCCAACTTGTAGTACAGAAGGAGTTCATCCATCTATTCTTTATTTAGTGGCGGGCCTTCAAGTCTCAGAAGCAGTAAAAATATTATTGAACCAGAAACCAACTTTGGTAAATACACTATTGTACATCGATCTTAACGAGTTATCATTCGAACGTATTAGGATGTTTAGACATGATGAATGCCCGTCATGTGGAAAAGAAAAGGTAGATATGATTAAACACCTAGAAACAGAACATAATCTCATAATTGAGGAATTATGTGGTAGAGATAGAGGAAAAAGGACCTATACTGTTACACCAATGGAAATACCTTCTGATATAAATCTAAATAAAATAATACAAAATGCAGAATTGTTAGGTTATAACTTGAAAACCCGTGGAACTTTGGGAATAACTGTTATATCTAATAACATTAATCCATCTCAACAATTATCTGTAAGTTTTATGACCAGTGGTGCAGCAACTATTGTCGGTGCAAAAGACGAAAAAGACGCACTTTTTATCTACAAAAACTTTGTTAATACAACTGATGAAAAGGCCTGATCAGATATCATCGTTGTGTTAGTTTAACGATATTTATTCATCTACAATGTGCTATTTCTTTCTAACAATCCTTGATCTTAGAATAGAAACAGAACATAGGATTGATGATGTATTTTTCTCTGTATTTTCTTGTTCCCT
>DASVGC010000158.1:0-11815 GCA_036379735.1 Nitrososphaeraceae archaeon | reverse complement strand
TCCAAAACTTAAAAAATTAGCACTTCTATCCGTATTCCCACATTTCTCATTTTATTCAGTTTTATTATTCTTGAGTCTGAAATAGCAAGAATGACATTGAGATTTTGCATGTATGACGCCCATGTTTCCGCACGTAATACATTTCTTGTCATAATCTATCGTAGAATCTGAAGACTTTATCTTTTGCATACATCTGCCACATACAGGAGCTTCTAGTGCATAACTTGAGAGAAAACCTTTTCCACATTGATTACACCTAAGACTATACATCTTACCTTTCGGCCTCCACTTTCTGAAAATGTCTGTAAATCCCATATTCAATATAGTGTCAAGAGACTTTATTAACGTACATTCACGCCCCGCTCAATAAAAACATCAATTCAATTTATCGTAAAGCGAAGTATGTAAAGCCGTTGGGATGTGTTCATTTAAATTGCAAAACAAATAGATAAAATTTAGTGTAATTTTTATTTAAAGTAAATATACTAAATAATCAAATTACTAAATAGGTAAAAAGATCTTGAAAGATGAAAATAATACTTTGAACGATTTCACGAAATATGATATTTTTGAAAAATGGAAGAAATTACAAAATTTTCCGACGCTGGGTATGTTTAGCGCATTTACAAGGGATTACAACGAATATGTGCAGGATATAGTAGAGCTGAATCAAATCTTGATGGATCTACAAAAGTACATGTCAAATTATTGGCTACAAATGTCAAAAACCCAATTCCAAGCAATTGGAAACGTCATTTTGAAATCTAGGTCTGATCCTAAATTGAATAATCCTGATTCTGAAAGGTTTAGGCTACTTGTAATTGATGCGTTTGAAGAGTCCTACAGTGCCCTTTTCTCATCAAAAGAGTTTGCCGTGGCATATAACGAAGTATATTCAAAACAGCTCGATTTTGTAAATTACATTAATAAATTAGTTGAAAAAAACCTTAATTTGCTAAATATCCCGACTAGATCAGAATTAGATGAGATACTAAGAGATCTCCAAGAAATGAAAAAGACATTAAGAAGTATCAAAAACGGATATGAAAAATCCGAAAAAAAATAATTTATTGATATGGTATAAATGACAATCCAGGATAAGAATACTCAAAATCGAAATCAAATAGATTACCCAAAGATAGCCAAGACGATCGAGTTACTGTCAAGAGGTAATCATATCTCTGTCGGAGATACTCCAAATGATATCGTCTATGAAACAAAATTATTCAGACTTTTACATTACCGTAGTTTGGTAAAAAAGGTTTCTCCAACTCCAATTTTAGTTGTTTATGCATTGATTAATAGATCATATGTATTAGATCTGCAGCCAAATAAAAGCTGGATCCGACATCTTTTATCACAAGGTTTTGATATTTATCTACTTGATTGGAAATCGCCGACTAGGAATGATAAATTTGTCTCATTTGATGATTATGTTAATTCCTATATTGACGATTGTGTTGAAATAGTTCTGAACAATACTTCTGCAGATAAAATAACTCTTCATGGCTACTGCATGGGATCATCTATGTCTGCCATGTATACTGCACTGCACGAAGAAAAAATTAAGAACTTAGTCACTATTGCACCTGTCATAGATACAAGCAAAGATTCAACTGTAATTGCTAACATATCCAGGGAAATGGATATTGATAAACTAGTATCAACAATTGGATTTTTGCCTCCAGAAAAACTTTATGAATGTTACTCCATATTAAAGCCATTTAAGCAGGGTGTTAACAAATACTTTAATCTAATTGAAAATATAGAGAATGAATCATTTGTACAGAATTTTTTACGGATAGAAAAATGGTTGTATGATACTCCTCCCATAGCAGGTGAAACAATAAAACAGTGGATAAATGATATCTATAAGAATAATCTATTGTTTAAGAACCAATTTAAACTAGGGAAACTTACAGTAGACCTCAAAAAAATAAATGTTCCACTTTTAAATATTGTTGCAGAAGAGGATCATCTTGTCTCCCCAGAATGTAGCGTTCCACTAAATGAGGTAGTCTCCAGTGAGGATAAACGACTTATTCGTTTCCACACAGGTCACGTAGGTTTAATTGCCAGCAGCTATTCACAGAATAATGTATTGCCAAAAGTTGGACAGTGGCTTAAGACACGTTCTAACTAATCAGTAAACATTGCAGTCGAAGTAGCTTGACTTGTCTAAAAACTAAATTCTAATTCAAATCACTTGACAGAATCATTCTTGTGCTTTCTCTCTATTGGGATCACTATGACTTGAACGAGATCTCCGTCTTCAATTTTCAACGCCTGTCTTTCTGCTTCTGGTATTGATATTCTCCCACCACTCTGAATAGTAGTCTTGAACATGGCATGATAGAAAGTCAGACCCTGTAGCATTGAAAAGAAGTTCTGCATTGCATCCAATTGCAGATTTGAAAATTTCTTTAAGAAATCTTGCTGTGCCTCAGTTGTGCTATCTATTGCTTTCTTGTATGATTCCATATCTTCATTTCCTTCTGGCTTGTCTGCCATATCTCTAATTTTGAAAGGGCGTTTATTTAATACTATTGAATCTTAAGAAATCAATAGCAATCTTTGAAAATGCTTCTGGTTTTTCAGTAAAAGGTGTATGACCGCATTTCGGGATTATCTGCAAACTAGAATTAGGAATATTCCTATAATCTTCGGCATATTTGACTGGAATCATTCCATCTTGTTCGCCCCAAACAATAATTGTGGGTGAACGTATTTTGCCAAGTCTAGAGGACAAATTTGCAGTGTTTCTTATTCCAAGCATGGTGGACATAAAAGCATATTTTGCATTTGGAAGTTTCATCCTGTCTATAAAGTCCTCAATAGTCTGTTCTGTAACAGTACGGGGATCGAAAGCCATGTTGATAAACGCCCTCCAGACATTATCGTGTGTTGGATACAATGATGCTAGGATGTATTCCTCTAATGTCCTTGTTGAAGTCTTCATGGTCCCAGCAGGAGAAACTAAAATCAATTTGTCTACTATGCCAGTATTCTTGATTGCAAACTCTGCTGCAACCAATCCTCCAAACGATGAGCCTCCAATACTTGTTTTTTCGATACCCAAAGTATTGAGGAAATCTTCGAGAAATTTAACAAAGAATGGCATATTATATTCTACGGTAGGCTTATCACTATACCCAAATCCTACTATATCCGGCACTATTACTCTGAAATCATCGCAAAAAAAAGGAATCACCTTTGCCCACCTCTCAGCAGATGCACCTATGCCATGTAATAGTACAAGGTTGTCTTTTTTCTTTGAACTGAAATTATCATTATCAAGATAACGAATCTGGTTCCCATGCACTTCTATTTTTTTCACTGTAGTTTGTATGGACAATAATCTGCAGTCTGATAGATATTTCTAGGTCCACTTTATTACTTTTATCATAAAGTAGGTATTTCATGATGTTCTAGCCGCTTTATTTAGCATATCCACACCCCATTGAAAATTGGATCTGACTATATCTCTAGATTTTTAGGAATATGCAGGAGATAATTTCAATTTGGAATCATATGGATTGATAAAAATCTAGGATTAACCTTACTGCAATTCCAACAAAAGTAAAACCGAGTATTAATCTCAATTTTTGTTCGCTCAATCTAGTAGACAGTCTAGAGCCAATCTGGGCTCCACCAAAAGCCCCCACTGACAAGAGGATCGCAGGAAGATATTCCGGATTGCCTAGTACTATATGAGTTGTTAATCCAACCAACGACGTAATCATCAGAATGAATTGGGAAGTTGGTGCAGCCAAATGCATCGTTAATCCAACTATTATTATCATTAATGGAACAAATATGACTCCTCCACCAATTCCAAATAAACTCGAAATTATTCCCGCAACAAAGGTAGCGGAAAAAAAGAGAATCTTTATCCACATAGATTCCAACGAAAAGGAATTACCCTTGGTTATTGAGTTTCTAATCATCAGATAAATTCCTGTTCCTATCAGGATAATTGCAAGTAGGAATTTGAAATAGCCTGGATCAATATCTGTCGAAAAATACGAACCAATTATTGCACCAGGAATTGATAGTAAAGCCATTTTAATTCCAAGCATATACTGAATCTTCTTTGCTTTCGCATAGGCTATTGTTGAGGAGACACTAGTTGAAGAAACAGCAAAGAGGCTTGTACTGGCTACTTGCGGTGGTGTAAAACCGAGAAAAGTTAGTAGTGGTGAAATTATTATCCCGCCTCCAACGCCGATCATGGAGCCCAAGATGCCTGCAATCAATCCAATTATTACAAAAAAAGGAAAAAGGAAAAACTCTTCCAAGTCAAATACCTGTTAATCTTATTCAACTAATGTAAGTTATTAAATTATTTGTAAATTTTGAATCATAAGAGAGGAAAGATAACACCTGTGCCGGATTGCCATAAGTTAAATTTGGCTAGTTTATTTCTGATATTAGATGGAAGAATATTTTTGCAATATTTGCGAGAAATCTATTCAAGCATTAAAATTGGAAAACCACATCAAGGAATCTAACCATATTGCAAGGAAAAAAATGTTAGAAGAAAAATTACAAGACAATAATATGTTTCCAAAATCATCAAAATCTTCGGTGGATATGTGGAAATAAGATTGACACTGGTAACGATTTATGATAATATAAGATAAGCGAAAAAATTCGTATTATATTTCAATTTATGTATCAAATTCGTGTAATTTCTTTTGATACTTTTTGTAGTTCAATTCAGATGAGTTAATTTAAATATGTAAATTATTGTACCTGTAGATCTGGAAAAACAAAAACAAAAAGAACAAGGAGTTCACGCCGACTTATTTCGCCCATTTCCTCTGATTTTGCTGCATACTCCATTTGGTCTAAAATTCTTTGATTATGTAGCAAAGACCAGAGCTGCGAGAGCATATGCTAGAGCAAATACATACTTAATGCCCATCATAACTGTAGCTATGATACTCATAGTTGTTACTGGATTGGTTGCTACAATTTCGAATGTTTCCGTGAGAGAGACTGCTAGGGAAATAGGACCTTTAGGTAACCTTTTGATCCCCGGACTTAATCCATATCTTCCTATCTCCTATACATTAATTGCTCTTATCATTAGTGTCTTTATACATGAAGCAGGACACGGAATAGTTGCACGAGTATATGGGATAAAGGTCGAGTCCACTGGAATTGCTTTCGTACTTTTTGTTCCGGTTGGTGCGTTTGTTAATCTTGAAAAGGACGGTATGGAGAAGGCAACAGTAAAGCAGAAGAGCGCAATCCTTACTGCAGGTCCACTAAACAACATTATTCTCGCTACAATCTCGATAGCGTTGTTATTTGGAGTTGTGTCCACATTGAATCCAATAGCTACACAAGATATCCCTAAAAATGGGCTTGAAATAACTAGTGTAACGAAGGGCTCTTTGGCAGAGAAGATCGGTCTTTCCGATGGATCTACCATACTATCGATTGGGCAGACCGAAATACGCGATCAGCCGGGATTATCACAAGCGTTAAGGTCAAGTATAGGTGGACAAACTCAAATCTTGTGGCAAGACAAAGAAGGTAATCAGTTAACAAAAATATTATCAATCCCTGCTGATACAGACCCTAGTAAACCTATTCTTGGGGTTATGGCGGTGCCAAATGTAGACCCAACTTTGGCCTTAGACTCTTATGAGAAATTGTTTATTTTTGACATAAATGAACCAAAAAACATACTCTTCTTGTTGACCCCTCCAACACTTCAACCAGGGGTACCTTTTTCAGATTTAATGGCACCAAAATATGAATCAACGATTTTTGGTTCATCATTTCCTATTTTCGCCAACACACTTTTTTGGTTATGGTTCATAAACCTTAATCTCGGTCTGTTTAATGCTCTCCCTATAGCAATCTTGGATGGAGGTCAGTTGTACGGTACCCTAATAGAGAGTCGATCCAAAATTGATAAGAATCGTCTCAGACAAATCTCATCGGCGGTATCTACAATAATGATATTTATTGTAGCTATCTGGCTGCTCATGCCATACGTATTATAGATTAAAGCAAAAAAGCTAGTATCCAAAATATATATTAAGAGAGAAGTTCAATTTCACTATGGGTACATCCGGTAAGAACTTTAATGCCTTACTTTGCCGCTTTGTGATAATAATTGATTATCACTATTAGAGTAAGGAGGATAGAAATCAGACCGAGTATCTAGAAGAATGTGAAAGTGAGTAAAGGAAATTTGAGTGATAATTCTGTAGACAAGAGTATTTCTACACTAGAGAACAGTGGAAAGGTTAAACAGGCTGCCGACACCTTGAATCCAAATCAAATTCAACATGCAAAAAAAGTAGATGAAGATTTTTTCAAGGATATTGTTATGAAATCCATTCCAAAGGAGTCTCAAATTACAAGCATAAGATTTGAAGGACCCTACGTTGCTCTTTATACATTAAATCCTAAATTCTCATTGACTGAATTAACATATTATCTCTCATCACTTTCAAAAAATGTCAAAAAAAGATTTGTAGTAAGAACCGATCCTTCGATTAGATTATCCGAAGACGAGACAAGATCCACCGTAATTAAGATGTTACCAAATGCAGTTACAATATCTGCTGTATTTTGTGACGATGCGACTGGGGAAGTAGTCCTTGAAGTAAATCGTCCTGAATCTATAGATGCGAATATGGTAATCGAAATTGCACAGGCAACGGGATGGATAGCCCATACTTTACGGTCTCCGCATATTCAGTCAAGTAGCATGAACATGATTCATTCTACCCAGAAAAGTTCTGCAAAGGAAAGGAATCTTTTCTTACAATCACTTGGGAAAAGAGTCTTCAGGCCGCCATTAGTTCTAGAAAGCAATGATTCCAATTTGAATTTCGTTAATCAATCAAGTGACAATAGATCTGAAATTACTGAATTAAAATCAAAAATTAGAAATAAAGAGGAAATTGCACTTTTTTGTCTAGGTGGAGTTAAACAAGTTGGGCGATCCTGTTTTATTGTAGTAACATCGGAAAGCAAGATAATGCTTGATTGTGGCATAAACCCTGGTGAACCGCTAGGAATTTCAGCTTATCCACGATTGGATTGGTTTAATTTCGATCTGGATGAACTGGATGCTGTAATAATAAGTCACGCACATATAGACCATCAGGGATTTTTACCCGCATTATTCAAGTTTGGATATAAGGGACCGGTATATTGCACTGAGCCCACACTTCCTTTAATGACGCTACTGCAGTATGATTCTGTAAAAATTTCAAAGAGTAACGGAACATTTTTGCCATATGAAGCAAGAGATGTAAATGAAGTAATCAAACATTGTATAACGTTACCTTACGGAAAACCCACCGATATTTCTCCCGACGTTACCATAACATTTAACAACGCTGGCCACATAATGGGAAGCGCAACGGTACACATCAATGTATTTGGAACTCATAACATTCTTTATTCTGGAGATTACAAGTATGCTAGGACTCAATTACTTGATAGCGCTGTATCCGTTTATCCCAGAGTAGAGACATTGATAACTGAAAGCACATACGGCAACTCGATCGATATAATGCCAGATCAATCTGTGGTATACAAGACATTTACAGATACAATTAACAAGACATTGTCATCCGGTGGAAAAGTACTCATTCCAGTCCCTGCCGTCGGTAGGGCACAAGAGATAATGTTGGTCCTCGATAAGGAAATGAGAGAAGGACGCCTTATGGAAGCTCCAGTCTTTATTGAAGGAATGATATCTGAAGCGAGTGCAATACATATGGCGTATGCACATTACCTTGGATTTGATGTAAGAAAATCTGTCTCTAATGGAGTGAATCCATTTCAATCAGAATACTTTACGGTAATTAACGGACATGAAAGAAGAGAAGATGTATTCAATGACGATAATCCAAGTGTCATAATGGCAACCTCTGGGATGCTAGAGGGAGGCCCATCTGTGGAATACTTTAAGAAAATTGCTCCAGATAAGAAAAATAATATTATCTTTGTATCATACCAGATAAATGGTACTTTGGGAAGACGTGTCATAGATGGTGGGTTGATGGAAATAAGCATGCTCGATGAAAAGGGCAAGGTTAAAGTTATTCCCATTAGATGTGCGAGTCAGAAGATTGATGGATTTAGTGGTCATAGCGATTTTAATCAGATTATGAATTTCACAGCAAGAGTAAAACCAAAAAGAGTCCTGGTTAATCATGGTGAAAAATCAAAGTCAGAAAACGTAGCAAGCAGTATTTTCTCACGATTTAAAATAGGATCAATTGTTCCTGATAGTAGAGAAATTATCAAATTAAGATAATAGCATACTACGTCGATTTCATGTAGTTCACTTGAATCCATCGGAATTAAGAATTTTTGATAACTAAATTGACATTACTGGTCCTAATATTGGTAAGATTGATCTCCAGCTATGCTAAAGTCTTTTGTATTAGATTTACATTTTCATGTTCATTAACGCAGATTAGTACAGATTCATGGGAAATATTTTAGAAAATTCTGAAGATTCGGACAGGTTTGTTCCAAAAAAGTCAAACATACTCAAAACCAGTCTACCGAACTTGTGGTTAACTGCCGTAGTCATCATTGGGTATTTCGCATCAAGTTTTTGGATTCTACGACTTCGTACGGACCGATAGGAAGCAAAAATGGATAGTTCGTTCAGTATCTTTTTAGATATGTAGGTTTAACTATAATTGTAATTGGCTATAAGATACAAATGTATTAATTGTAATATTGTGCTTAGCGGGGAAGGTGCATCTAGACATTACCTTGCGAATCCCACTCATAAACTTGAAAAACTTCCACCTCAATTAAAACAAGCCAAGAATGTTGATTCTTCTTGAATTGAGGATGTATTTTCTAATTTATTCTCTTATACTCTCTAGAGTTGAAACGACTTGCCACAGTAAAGTCCGTATGTGAGATTGCATTTGCGGATTTTGAGTCACATTATCTAACATACTTATGGTATTTGCTGCCCTGACTGAAATGGATCCATTTTTTTCATCCTTAATTCCTGTCAAGATCTCCCTTACAATATTTCGAATATTTTTTTGAATATTATTATTCCTGGCAATACTGTCCAAGGTGCTGATAGCAGTTGCAAGTCTTTCTTGATTTTCCTTGTCCCTTATCTCTTTTTTTGAAGCCATTGATGTAAACACTCTCCACTTTTTTTATCTTACAATACAGTGACTTTTGAATGTTTTTCCAGTCATATAACCTAATTTTATAGTAAATCTAAATTATAATAATAGACAATACCAATTAATACTATCAGCTACTCATCTAACCATAGATGTCGGAAAGTGACATAACTACAAAGAAGAGCATATCTCAACCACCATTAGATTTACTATTCAATCCGGCTGTTTTATCAAAGAAAGATGTTTGGGAAATTGATGTTTCATTGTTGTTAGAAATGCTATTGAAACTACTCAATAGTAGTGGGAAAAAGGATCTCCGAATGTGTGGTATCGCGGCCTTAACTTCCTCACTAATCTATCGTCTCAAGGTAGAGAGCATCTTACGATTAGAGAAGATTTCTAAAATCAAGAAAGGTGTTGAAGTTGTTGATATTCAACCTATTCCAAATCTCAAACCACTTGAAATTCCTTTTAGGATAGAGTCTACTTACCCAGTTACCCTAGAAGAATTATTGCACGTACTTGAGAATATGATAAATGGTCTCGCAAATCCAAAGCCCAGACGAAATCAGCTCAATCTAGAATCTGTTGAAACATTCAACTTTGACGAGTACTTGGTCAAGTTTGAAAAGATCCTTCAATCATATGAGGATATGATTTTTGACATTGTAGTTGCTGACAAGCGTGTCGAATTCAAGAATCTTACAATTAAAATGAATTCTATTGAAATTGTTAGATGCTTTATAGCGATGTTATATCTTGCCATGAAGAATAAGATACATGTTGAGCAAAAAGACGATGAAATATTGATTTCCTTGAACGAAAACATTGAATAATAAAGCTAGGTAAGTAAGGAACACACAGGTGCCTCAATCACTCCCTGACGCTGAAATTACGGCCAGAATTGAAGCAGCTCTATACGCTGCCGGTAGACCTCTATCAATCAGTGATTTAATGAGGGCAGCTGGAATTAATTCTAAAGAAAAGGTAGTCAAATTACTACATGAACTAATAAAAAAAACTCAAAATGTACTAACAGCGTTAGAAATTGCCCAGCTTGGCGATGACAAATTTGTCTTTCAAGTAAAACCAGTCTATATGCCTCTAATTAGACGGTTTGCACAACAACCTCTAATCCCTGCGGGAGCATTGAAAACTTTATCATTTATTGCTTATGAACAACCAATCACATCAAAAAGACTAGTCCAAATTCGAGGAAGCCAAGTTTACACGCATCTAAAAGAGCTAAGAGCCCACGCATTCATTGAATCAGAAAGATTAGGAAGAATGAAAATTTATAGAACAAGCAGAAAATTTGAAGAATATTTTGGGATAAATGATCTCAACGCACTCAAAGACAAAATGATTCTAAAATAGCTACTTTACCTATTTGACTAATCAATAGAAAACCTCATAATATGGTTCAATTCCAATTATCATGCAATCATGAAGAAATCCATCGAGAATCTATCCGGTCGAAAATACACCGGAGGTAGAAAAATCGCCATGAGAAGCAGGCGAAAATTCGAAATAGACAGATATCCAAATGAAGCACTGCTTGGAAATGATATTAAAGTGACAAGAAGAGTACGTGGAGATAACAGTAAGACTGCTCTGAAAACTGTCGAGTTCGCAAATGTTTCAAATGTGGAGGAAAATAAGACTACAAAGTCGAAAATTCTTAGAGTTATCAAAAACACTGCCAACAAGGATTACGAAAGAAGAGGAGTGATTACCAAAGGCACCATAATAGAAACAGAACTAGGTCTAGCGAGAGTAATATCAAGACCCGGACAGGTAGGCGTTATTAATGCATTACAGCTAAAGAAATAATACGGTTCATAAAAAAATTATCTTGGATACAATAATTGAAATAATCTAGCTCATAACTGTTCTAAACTAAGGCAGCTATCTCTTCAGCCCCATAAGATATAATGTGATTGGCACCTGCCCGTATCATACATGAAAAATATCCAATCATCCATTCATGTTCATCAATGAGGTTATTTCGTGTAGCGGCTTTTAGCATGGCAAATTCTCCAGATACATGTTGAACAGCTATTCTACAATTGACCCGATCAACAATTCTGGATATGAGGTCAAGATTAGACATCGATGGTTTTATTGTTATAACATCAGCTCCCTCACGGAAATCCAATTCTATCTTTCTTAACATTTCTCTAGAGTTCGAATATCCTATCTGATAATCAGACTTGTCAATTTTTGAAAATTTCTTAAATGCTGTCATTCGAAAGGGAGAGTATAAACAAGAATGCTGTTTTGAAAATGACATTATTCTAGTGTCTCTGAATCCGTTCTTATTGAGACTATTCCTAATTGAAAGTACCAGCCCATCCATCATAGATGATGGTGCAACGGTGTCTACGCCAGATTCTGCGTAGCTAAGCGAGATTTTTGACATGAAATCTAAAGTTTTGTCGTTATCGACATGATTATCTTCATGATTCATTAGCCCACAATGCCCTGATAAATTGTACTGACAAACACATACGTCAGCAATAACCTGCAGTTTTTTGTCAAAGCTTGTTTTTATGTTTCGTATTGTCTTTTGGACAATTCCCTTGTTATTCCACGCCTCCGATCCTGTTGAATCGTGTGCTTGTGGGGTTCCAAAAATTATTACCTTATTCATATTAAGAGATAGTATTTTT
>DASVGC010000157.1:0-5654 GCA_036379735.1 Nitrososphaeraceae archaeon | reverse complement strand
TAGAATTGGTTTTCATGTTCCCATAAAAGGCGGTATACAAAACTCAATTACTAATGCTCTAGACATCGGATGTACAGCATTTCAGATTTTTACAAGGAGTCCCCGGCAATGGCAATCGAAGGATCTTGTAGAAACTGACGTAGAATTATTTAAAACTAATCTCAAAAAAAGTGGGATAGAGAAAAATTCAGTTGCTGTCCATATGCCTTATTTGCCTAACCTATCTGGACCAGATGGTGAATTATTCGAAAAATCACTTAGTTCATTTACAAGTGAGTTAATAAGATGTTCCCAATTAGGTATTGAATTTCTTGTAATACATCTCGGAAGCCATAAGGACATGGGAAGAGATCATGGCGTTAAGCAGTTGTTAAAAAGTTGCGGCGAAGCTGTTGATAAATACAAATCAACCTTCAAAAAGAATTTAGACGTTACCATTTTATTAGAAAATAGTGCAGGTCAAAAGGGTAGTATAGGAAGTAAACTTGAAGAATTAGGAGAAATTCTTGATAAACTTTCTAGTAAGAGTTTTTGCGTGTGTCTGGACACCTGTCACGCATTTGCATCTGGGTATGATTTGAGTACTGAAGAGGCATGTAAGGGATTTATTAGTGAATTTGACGATACTGTCGGTCTAGAATCCCTCAAATTCATTCACTTAAACGATTCCAAATACGAAATTGGGTCTCATTTGGATAGGCATGAGCTGTTTGGACACGGAAAGATAGGGTCAAAAGGATTAAGCACAATAATTAACGACAAAAAAATGGGAAACGTCCCGATGGTAATGGAACCTGAATTCGTGTCCATTGAAGAAGATGCTAAGAACCTTGCACTAATACGTAGGCTTAGAAAGCAGCCAAATTAACTATGTTCAGGTCTTCACAATTAATTTTGGAAATAATAATAAATGCATGTTGAATCACAGATTCTAAGAGAAAAGAGAAAAGATGAAGACTTATGAAACAGTAATGAAACTGGCACTTGAAAGAGGTTTTTACTTTCCAAGCTGTGAAATTTATTCGGATGCTCTTGCAGGATTTTGGGAATATGGACCAACAGGTACTAAATTGAAAAACAATTTCATCGAACTTTGGAGAAGAGAATTGTTAAGACGCGATGACATGATTGAAATAGACGGTTCACAGATTATGAGTAGAAGTGTCTTTGTTGCTTCCGGGCATCTTGACAATTTTACAGATCCAATACTAAAGTGCAAAAATTGTGGGGCCACATTCCGAGCAGATAGGTACATCACTGAAAAAACTGGTAAGGATGTTCCAGAATTGCTTTCTGGAAATGAAATAGACACGATGGTAAATGAATTTAATTTGAAATGTGCAAGTTGTAAAGGACCATTCTTCGAATCGAGTAGATTTAACATGATGTTCAAAGTAGAGATTGGTCCTTCAAAAGAAGAGGCATATCTCAGGCCAGAAACGTGTCAAACAATTTTTGTGGATTTCTCCAGAATTTTTAAAACTATGAGAGGAAGGCTCCCACTTGCGGTAGCACAAGTTGGTAAAAGTTTTAGGAACGAGATTGCTCCAAGACAGAGTCTCCTGAGGTTAAGGGAATTCTATCAGGCTGAAATCGAGGTGTTTTGCAATCCTAACAAGTTAAATGATTTACAGAAATTTGAGCTGATTAAGGACACATCTCTTACATTATTCATAGATAACCAATCTCGGAAAATTAGTGCAGAAGAGGCGGTACAACAGGGATTATTGCCAAACAAGCTAGTCGCCTACTATTTGTCCTTACTCGCAATGTTTTACAGCAAGACGGGCATAGATATGGAACGCACCAGGTTCAGGCAATTATCTGATGACGAAAAAGCATTTTACGCAACTACGGCCTTTGATTTTGAAGTTGAAACAAGTAGTGGTTGGTTGGAATTAGTTGCATGTAATTATAGATCGGATTATGATTTAAGCAAACATGGTGCAATAAGTAAGCAGAATCTTAATGTAGTTGATCCATCTGATAATACCAAAGTTTTACCACACATATTTGAACTTTCAATGGGGATTGACAGAAGTATTTACTCCATTTTGGAACATTCTTATTATGAAGACCTTGAATCGAATCGAGTTGTGCTGAAACTTGTTCCACAGATTGCCCCAATATTCGTAGGTATTTTCCCACTGGTAACTAAAGACGGTTTACGAGAAAAAGCTCAGGGTATACATGCAGAATTAAAATTAGATTACCCAGTGTTTTATGACGAGTCTGGTTCTATAGGTAGAAGATATAGAAGGCTTGAAGAAATAGGAGCTCCATTTGCTTTGACTATTGATAACCAAACAATGATTGATGACACAGTCACAGTAAGATATAGAGATTCCATGAAGCAAGAAAGAATAAGTATCTCAGAAATTCCAAAGTTTTTCGATGCAGCATTAGGATCAAAGTAATCTGGAGTTATTAACGCAGGATGGCGGAATGTTGCATGTAGATGTTAAATATCAAACCATCACAAACGGGCCTTAATCATAATACTTTTAGGAGGATGGTACAATAACATACTTGCAAGCTAATGATTTTGAAGAGAATCATATGTGTAAAACTTGTATTCTTGATTATTACTCTGGTTACTCTTTTTGGAACAACAATCCTAACAACTAATACACAAGCAGTAAAATTTACTGCGTCAATGTCAGGAGACCAGGTTGCCCCTCCTACAGAGAGTAGTATGAACGGCACGGCTTCATTTAGAACCACGGGATTTGATACTGTGATAAAATACAAGATTAAGGTTTCAGGATCGTCAGATGTAACGAGTGCTGACATTCATTTGGGTGAAAATGGAGCTAACGGTGAGACGGTAGTTGATCTCTTAAAGGACAGCAAAAAGAATGGAATAAAACAAGGAACATCAATAAGAGGAAACATCACAAGTTCTGATCTTAAAGGTTCACTTGAGGGAAAAGTCCTCAAAGACTTGATTCTTGCCATGAAAAATGGCACTACTTATATCAATATTGACACACCTTATCATGAGAATGGGGAGATTAGAGGACAGATTATCAATCTTGATAGTAATTCCACGAAAGTCAACTAGAGTTGTGATATGTAGGTAGACATACTTATCAAGTATTGAAGTTTGGGAATATGCACGCTATTTCTACAGATAATAAATTGAACATGCTTGTTACACTACATTGATATATGCTTGATTCCAAAATCTCGTAGACTAATCCATGGCGGAACAAGATCCAAATCCTCTTCCATATGGCGCATTACAATATTATCAGATCCATTATCTTATTGAGCCAATAAATATTACAAATCCATCAGCGTATATGGCAAAGTGCAGAGCAAAAACCAAAGGGCATAATGAAGAAAAGAGAATCACTGAAATAGAATGGATAGGGGGAAGACTTGCTGAAAGACTGACATCAGATAAGGAGCTCACCGAAATGCTAAAACCGGTAATGTTGAATGAAGGGGAAATTAGTATTGATCCCCAAAAGGATAGGGTTAGAGTGTATACCAAATGGAAAAGAGAAGATAAGCTTGAATTTGATCCTGAATTTTTTCAAGTGGTAGAAAGAATAGCTAGAACCATCAAGAAATTAGAATCATAACCAGACAACTTTCATTTCATTTTTCCTGAAAATAGATTTTCCTTGATTTATTTGCAACCAAGAAAATTTCGCTGATTCAAAAATTTAGATAAATCTTATTGTAAAGATCAAATTCAATATGTACATATTAAGGACCACTAATGGTACCGTATGGTACTGAAATCTGCCCGGCTAAATAAAAATGCAGAGTTAATAAGAAAAATAAAGAGTGGCAAGCTCAAAATTGCAATTTATGGTTTGGGTCATGTTGGCGCACCCTTGGCGGCTGTATGGCTTAGAGCTGGCGCCCATGTTATTGGAGTTGATAAATCAAAGAGAGTTTTGACAGAGGCAAGAAAAGGTAGGACTACAATACCAGAGCCTCATGTAAATGAGGCATTCAAACGTGGTATTAGTTTAGGACGATTCAAACTATACGATGATCCAATCAAGGCATCAGAGGATTCTTATTTTAAAATGATTTGTGTACCCGTCTTATCTCAAGATCAGGATTTGTCAGCTGATCTTTCCGCAGTATCAGAAGTAGCCACGATGATTGGAAAAGGATTGAAAAAAAATGATGTAGTATCCCTTAATCCCAGCGTTCCTCCTGGAACTACTGAAGATATTGTAATACCCATAATTGAAAAGGAAAGCCGACTTCATGTAACAAGCGATTTTTGTATGATATATAATCCTGAAAGAATTTATGAAGGACGCGCAGTCAAAGATATTGAAGAAAATTATCCGGCAATACTATCGGCCGTGGGTCCAAAAGGCAAAGACATAGCATATACTATTTATTCACAAATTTTCAAAAAGGGAGTATTACTGTTAGATAGTATTAGAACTGCCGAAGCCGAAAAATTATTTGAGGGAGTTTATAGAGACGTCAATATCGCCTTGGCAAATGAATTGGCAAAATTTTGCGAAGCTGCAGAAATTGATTTTTGGCAAGCAAGGGAAGCTGCAAATTCTCAGCCATACTGCCACTTACACAAGCCTGGCATCGGAGTTGGTGGAGCATGTATACCAGTGTATCCACAATTTGTACTTGATGTAGCTAAAAAAATTAATGTCTTATGTGAAGTAACGAACATAAGTAGATCAATCAATGACGGTATGCCTGCTTATTGCGTAAGACAGGCTATAAAGTTATTAAAATTCTCAGAACTTCCTAAAGCTACAATAACTATTTTGGGACTTGCCTTTAGGGGAGATGTTTCAGATACTAGATTATCACCCACTTACTCGATAATAAAAGAACTTGAAAAATTTGGAGTAAAGAATATTATTGTTCATGATCCCTTTGTTAGTGACGATCCAAGTTTATCAAATTTCCAGAATGTAATCTTAACTTCCAATCTAAAAAGAGCAATAAGAAATACCGATCTCGTCATTTTGTCGACAGATCACCAGGAATACAAGAAATTAGGAAAGGTATTTTTTGGGAACATTCCCGTTTATGATGGTCGAGGACTATTAGAGACAAATTTGGGAGGTAAACACAAAATGCTCACAATCGGTCAAGGGAACAATAAAATCAAATTCTGAATAAAATATTATAGGTTACTAATTCGACCTATTTTCTTTGAAATTCAATACATTTTTTTATCCACATTTTTGGGAATCGGTTGTCGTAGAAATGCAGGTGCATATAGGAAGCGATGCTATTATGAGTCAAGATCCCATCATGTTTACCACCATCTATACCAATCCCGCGTTTCATCGAATATACGAATTTGGAGTCTGACGGCAAATCTTCTATTTTAGAGTAGTGAAATTCATGGCCTCGGATATTTTTTATGTTACCAAAAGTAGAGTTCAAGTCTGCATTTGTATAGTTTAGGGTAAGTCGCCCTGTCATTTCCGTTCTTGCGTCAACTATTCCCACCATTCGAAACATTTTCTTTGAATGTTTATATCCAGTAATTGATTTGGTGAGATACATAAGGCCCCCACACTCTCCATATATTGGAATTCCTTGTTCGCCTGCTTTTTTAATTGATTTTAGCATTGATTGATTTGCATTTAGTCTATCTGCCATTACTTCTGGAAATCCACCGCCCAAAACTATTCCCGAAA
>DASVGC010000156.1:0-4155 GCA_036379735.1 Nitrososphaeraceae archaeon | reverse complement strand
TATTGCACGAAGGGTGATTCCAATGCCCAAACTCTTATACTCATTTTGCAACTAATATGATTTAATAAAACTTAATTTTTGCATAAAAATATTGCCTATAGATTCAATATATTGGCTAAAAGGGTTTGAAATCTACGGTTCCTCGTATATCAAGAATATCAATTTGCTGTGCGATATTCAAGGCCTTTTCATTTTCCATTTCATCATAACATCTACGATAAAATGGACAATTTGGACATTTGCTTGATTTCAAAGGCTCTGTCAACCGTGGAAGGACTGTCACGTCATGATTTTCAAGTGCATCTACAAGTATATTCTTTCTTAGTACCATTTCATTTCTCAGTATCTCCCTTGTGATATCATCTTTGGGAAGGTTTACAGACCAACTTTCTATTCCTGGCGATTTGGCATCATTTGATCTAAAATAATACTCCCCTCTTTCGTCTTTTTTGATCAATTTCAATTCCCTGATATTATATCTGATTGAAATTATACCTTTTTCAATGCCAGTCATTACTAAATAGTAAAGTAGTTGCCTTAAGTAGGAACGAAATGTATAATCATTAATATCTAGCCGCTTTCCGGTAACTGTATCTTTTAACTCAATTATTATGGATTTGTCATCCGTATTATCCATTATGTCAGGATGGGCGACAATTCCATCCATTTGTAACTCGGACTGCGCTACGCCAATTTTTGCAAGGTTCGTGATTGCAAACTCGCTTGCTTCTCCTCTAACGAAATGATGTATGGATTCATCTGTGATAGGAGCTTCATCCGGGTAGATTCGGGAATAGTACTGTTTTCTTATACAAGAGCTTGGTAATATATCTGAAACATGTATGGGAGCTGGTCCCAATCTTTCCTTTTTCCTCTCATCGTACCTTGCTCTCAAGTTATCTCTTAGCAAATCGGTGAATTCTGAATCAGGTCGGATGACAATTGGCATTTCTTACAATAGACAATTAACATGACACATCTTAATACTTATTTTAAGTAGTCAAGCATTCTTCTGAAAAATATTTTATATATTCCATATTTGGATTAGAACTTACGGAACAAACAGCTAAGGTATTGGGTATTGGAAGCAGTATGAGGAAGAACTCCTTTAGCACTAAAGCTCTACGAAGTGTACTTGAAATTATTTCCATGAAGTATAATGCTGAAATACGAATTGTGAACCTATTAGAAACCGAGTTGCCTATGTATAGACCAGGCATTGGAATTGAAAATGAAAATGTAAAAAAGGTTACGACTGAAGTAAATTGGGCCAACGTATTTCTTTTAGCTTCTCCTGATTATCATGGGTCAATGTCAGGGACGATGAAAAACTTTCTCGATTTTTTCTGGAAGGAATTTGCTGGAAAAACTTTTGGATACATTGTCTCATCGCATGAGAAAGGTCTAACTGTCATGGATCAGATGAGAACAGCAGTCAGGCAATGCTATGCTTGGAGTTTACCGTATGGAATTTCAATAAACGAGCGAGAAGACATGGACCAAGATGGACAAATTGTCAATAAAAGATTACAATCAAGAATGGAGATTCTTGCCAGAGATCTGGTTGTCTACGGTGATCTAATTTATTCGCAATTTATGAAGGATAGAGATTCATCAGAACCCAACACATTTGCTCACTATTATGTCTAGAAGTTTGTGAATCTCGTCCAAACTTTTCATATCTGTCTTGATAAAATAAAAAGACTAGACTATTGGGTTAACTTTGTTTAGGAATTTCTATTATAAACGCAAACAATGGAGGCTTGGGAGACAGAAAAATGCTAAAACTAAATCCTTCTTCCACTCTACAAGGCACGGATATTTTATCAACCTTTTTAGATATACCGTTTTGGATTTGGGAGCCTTGTTTACACAGAATCCAATACGCAACGGAAGATGGATACTGCTGCTTTAATCATATGTTGTCATTGCCTAGAAAGGATGGCGTTTCATATCCTCTATTTGGATTTCAAAAAATTATTTTTGATATGCTGGAACAAAATCCGAATGTCTGGATAAAAAAGGCAAGAGGACTTGGATTGACCACATTCATTCTTAGATACCTCACTTGGAAAATCCTTTTTTCATCAGAATTGGATCACAAATCGATATACGTTATTTCAGGAAATGTATGCAACTCTAATCATAAAATTGATGTAATGTTAAAGAAATTATTTGAAAAAAGATTTCCATTATTAAAGTTAGATTCAACATTCACTGATTTATGGCTAAAGAAAACCCGGATAAAAATTCTGGACCCGAATGATACTATTGATTTTGTAACTTATGATATGGCATATTTGTTTATAGACGAAGCAGATTTTTTGGATCCTTCAGAACAAATTAGGCTAGGACAGGCTATCTCATCAAGTTCAGTAAGAACTAATTACAAGACGATTATGGTTTCGACGCCCAATCAACCAGGAGGTTTGTTTGAAAGAATAGAAAATGACACAACTTTGGGATTTGCAAAATTGTATCTTGATTATAAATATGGAATAGGCACTCTCTATGATGATAAGATCATTGAAACAAAGAAATTAGACCCCGAGTTTGACAGAGAATATAAGATTATTTATAAATAATATCTAGAATTAGTATCACATGTATTTCGAATTAGCTGTTGTATATCTAAATTTTTTTTCTGATCAGTAACAGAGGAGTATTTTATTGCTAAGGGTATTTTATTTATGAAATCATTTTAGATTTTCGATTCAATTTGAGAAAAATGTCCTTGAAGAAGAACAACAATTTTCAGAATATTCAATCTAGAACGAAATGAAATAATATTATTTAATGAGGATTTCACATAGCTTGGCGATATTAATTTAAATACCATTTTCTGGTAAACAAAAACCATTGCTGATTTCAGGACATAAATCTGATAGAGGTCTAGTAAGAGAGAATAATGAAGATGCACTTTATGCAAATGACGAGTTAGGTGTGTATATTTTAGCTGATGGAATGGGTGGACACCAAGGTGGTGAGATCGCAAGTAACATTGCAGTTAACACCATTGCAAAAATCATATCCCGGTCTGTTGGGGAGCCCAAAAGGAAGAACGTTGAAGAAATTGTTTATACCGCCTTGCACGAGGCAAATGAAGAAATCATTTTACTTAGAAAAAATGATATTAATCTAATGAATATGGCTACAACTATCATCATTTCACTTTTTGTTGATGACGTTGTTAATTACATCCATTTGGGAGACAGTAGAACATATTTGTATAAGAAAGATGACAATCTGATACAATTAACCACCGACGACTCTTTGGTGATGGAAATGGTAAAGCAAGGGATAATCAGAAAAGATGAGGTTCGAATGCATAGTTTACGTAATATTGTTACACGTTATCTAGGAGCTGTCAGACCATCCCTTCCTGAAGTTCACAAATGCACTGTTGGAGCAAATGATTGCATTATACTTTGCTCGGACGGTCTTACTAATATGCTGGATGACAAAGAAATACTGTTCATATTAAAAAGTAATATTTCAATGGGTCCACAAGTTGTATGTAATTTGCTTGTTGAAAGCGCAATTATGAAGGGCGGTGAAGATAATATCTCTGTGATTATAGTCCAATACAAATAGACATCCCGGACCAAGAAATTTTCCGGGCTGCGAAATATTTCCAAATTTTGATTTTCAATTCTCAATTGTTCTGTACCAGGTTAAAATAATTCTAAATCAATTAATATCAACCTTCAGGCGATGACAGCAGAGTAAATATATTTCCATCTAGGTCCTTTATGAGAGACATTGTACCACCCCATTCCTGTTTTTCTGGTTTTGTAATATTAACTCCCTTTGATTCAAGTTCTTCATAAGTGGATTGAATGTTTGATGTATAGAACCACACTCCAGTGTTCCTTCCGATGCTTTTCTTGGAAATTTCTAGTTCCTCAGGAGACATCATTTGTGAATTTGGTTCCATGATGCTTAGGGTCGATTCCGAGTCTTTGGGGGCGATCTCTATCCATTTTCCACCAAAAAAAGGAACATTTATTCTAATATCAAAACCAATTTTTTCTGTATAAAATTTTACTGCCTGAGCTTGGTCGGCTACCATTATAACTACACCGCCTATTGCATTAATCATTGTAAATCTTATTGTGGACAAGAATTATTATAAAGTTGCCGCCGTCTACACTT
>DASVGC010000155.1:0-2320 GCA_036379735.1 Nitrososphaeraceae archaeon | reverse complement strand
AGTTCCTACCGTGAAAAAGATTTGCCCATTTTCAAGATTGCTGTAGTGATCTGTATTTTTGTCAGTAATTATTGGCGCGAATTGCTCAGTGGGGTTATACGAGAGTGGATATGTCCGTTGATAATTATGGTTATGGGCCTGCAACACAATGTCAACATTGTATTTGTCGAATAGTTCATGATAATCGTTTTGTAATTTATCCAATCCGGGGTGAGTAGTATTTGAAGAGTAGAATGGCCTATACGAAAGAACAACTATCCAGTTAATATTTTTATTATTGTTTGCTTCGATAAGGTCATTCTTAATAAACTGATACTGTTGAGAAGTATCATTATATGGAATTACTTTATTTTTTGCGGTGGCCATGGCCAAGAAATGTACGTTATCATAATCAAATGAGTAATAGGGTTCTGTAAGGTTGAAGTGTTTTAAGTATTGACTATATGTATTTTCGTCGCTAGAAACGTCATGCCACCCAAAAGAAATTTTAAGATTACTAACATTCTTCAACAAGGAAATCATATCAAACCAACAATCTGGACTTTTACTTTCTGTCAGATCCCCAAGAGCAATTAATATTTCAGGATTTTCGTTTGCCATTACTTGTGTGGTTTTTTTCGCATCTTCATTGCATCCGAAGTCTCCGGCAGCAACAAAATTAAAGTCTTTAGAATTGACAAATTGATTTTGGTTTTGGTCCATGTCTTCAGTACTTTGAGCAAAGCCAAAAGTAAAGGATGAGTACAATGAAAAGGAAATTAAAGCGAAAGAAAGTAGTAGTTTTTTCAACCCTAATAATCTAGTTAGTATGTAAAAAAGCCTAGTGGTACAATTGCTTACATGATATAAGTCTCGTCGAGAAATCCGAAATATTTCATTGTTTTTTGCAATGATGTTCTCTAAAAAGGAGCACCGAATACAAAGTAATCCAATGTTATATGAACTCCTATTCCAATGAGGCGAATAGTAAGATATTGTCCACATAGAACTACTAGAGGTTCGGGTTCGGTGGAACTCATAATGCTAGCGTTCTAATTTTGGAATCCGTGAGATAGCTCTCAATTTTTAAGTTTCAAAGCGTGGGGAGTGGGATTCGAAGCCATTAGCTATACTTGTGGTTTTATTACCTAAGGATTTCACTATCAGACAAATTTAAGCAGTTTTAAACAAATTATTTTTTAACCTGTTATTCTTAACCATATGATGTGGTAAAGCGCAGGGTAAGTCGTATCTCCATTAAAAAAATTCTAGTTCCTGTAGATGGGTCAGAGATTTCCTTTAAGGCAGCGAACTATGCAATTCATGTCGCAAAGATGGTTAACGCAGAATTGATTTCAATGAATGTGGTTGAAGACGTGAAGCAGGGAGGTGCGATAGGTCTGCAGGCAAAATATGGAAATCTTTCTCTTGTAAGAGCCTTCAAGAAAGCTAGGAAAAAATCTGCTGAAGAGTGGCTAAAGAAAATAGAAGGTTCAGCAGAGAAATTAGGGGTAAAGATAAGGAGCGTGATATTGGACTCAGGTGGGAAAAACGAGAAGAAGATGATTACAGAATATGCGACAAAGAATAATGTTGACCTTATAATAATTGGGTCGAAAGGAGGGTCAAGATTTAAGAGCCTTTGGATAGGTGGATTTACTAATTCTGTTCTGCATCACTCCAGCGTACCTGTATTGGTGGTGCCTTGATGTCTCTTACATTATCAAGGAACTCTTGACTCTGGGGTTTTAAATCATGAATTTTATCTGTGGGTTTTATTGTTTTGAACTGAATGTATAAAAATCAGCTGGATTGGGTACGACCACATAAAGGTTGGTTATCTGCTATATAGGAAGGAATCGAGGATGAATAACTTTGTTGCAGAATTGATAACGTTTGGTGTAATTTTCACCATTGTTGCAATATTGAATGACCTGACACAGGTAGGTGAGGCGCAGAATGTAGATAGGAATGAATCTTTTCTCACATATAACAACACGGCTTATGGTATTAGCATAGAGTATCCATCAAATTGGCAAATTGACGAATCAGCTAATGAACTTCTAATCTCCATTTTGCAAAACCTAACTAGTAATCAAATGACAATGGGTGAAGATAGCAATGCCATAAAATCCAAAATTTCAGAAGTTTTAGATACGTTTGGACTAGAAACCGTTTCAGATATGTTTTCTTTGAGTCCTGACAAGAAAGCAGAAGTCCTTCAGAAAATTTTACAGCAACTAAATGAAGGAACGGCTCAGGCAGTCATTTTCATTTTTTCGCCACCCGAAAATGAATTGGATGCAGGTATAGAAAATCTAAATATTGTTGCAGAGAATAT
>DASVGC010000154.1:0-2489 GCA_036379735.1 Nitrososphaeraceae archaeon | reverse complement strand
TCAATATAGTTCAGCAAGGCATGATTACGAGAATTTCTGAGTTAAATTCCGAGGAAAGAAGGAAGATTATCGAGGATATAGTGGGCCTCTCATATTTTGACGACAAGAAAAATGAATCTATAAAACAGCTTGAAGAATCTGATAGGAGGCTTGAAGTTGCGCTTGCCAGAATGGATGAAATTAAGAAGAGGATAAATGAACTAGAAGCTGAAAGAAATGACCAGTTAAGATATACATTTATTGAATCTCAATTAAAAAAATTCAAGGCAATAAAATATTCAAATAAAATTAGATATTTGAATGGCGAAATCGATAATCGCAGTACGCTACTATCTACGAATGAAAGTAACCTTGAAGTCCTGACCAAAAATCGCGATGATCTAAGAGAGCAAATTAATAAAATTGAACAAGAAAAATCAAGTTTTATGAATCAGGTTGACGCGTCAAACAAATCCAGAGCACAAATTGATACGAAATTGTCTAACGTGATTTACAATATCGAAAGAGATAAAGCAATAATCAAGGAAGCACGTTTGCGTCTTACATATATTGAGGAACGTTTTGCATTCACTGAGTCAGAAGGCAAAAAAATTGAAGTTGAATTTGGCAACTCATCTCAGACACTACAAGAAAAGAAAAGTCTAAGCGAAGCAAAGCAATCACACCTTGCTCAAATGAAAGAAGAACTACAGCTCCTTAACTCTAGAATTGATGAGATCTCAGAGCGTGTTGAAAATAACAGAAAACTAAAGGATACACTTTTACAAAAGAAATCAAAGTTAGCTGAAATTGGGTCGCGACTAAATATCACTATTGCAAGACTAGAAGAACGAAAGAAATTCAACATTGACAAGATAGATGAGAATGCTTCATCGATGGAGCGTTTGAACAGATCATTGGGCGAAAAGGAAGGCGAGTTAAAAATACTCAATTTAGAAGCAGATTACTCGACATTGGATACTGAACGCAAACTACTCGACGATCTAAGGCAAACAAGTCAAAAATACCTAGATGAAATTGACGCGTACGAGACAACCGTTAGAAAGGTGAGATCATTTGCAGTTCCATATGAAGAAAAATATGCAATGGCAGTTCACTTATCTAATGAGGATTTTGCAATAGCAGATCTAACTAAAAACTCAAAGGATTTCAAGATTATTGGGATGGTAAGGGATCTCTTGAAATTTGATGAATCGTATAAAAAGGCAGTTTTTGCAGTTGCAAAGGACTGGATGAAATGCTGTATCGTACCTAATGTAGAGGAAATGATTCGCCTTGCTACTTACATCAAGGAAAAGAATCTTCCTCGATTTAGAATTATTTCATCAGAACTCCTTAATTCTGTAAATAGGGAACAAGTAGAACTCAAAGGATATGACTATATAGGAAACCTTGCAGATTTGGTTAATTCGAATGTTCCAAATCTAGTAGATTTCATATTTGGAAATGTATATGTAGTAAGAAATTCGAAAACTGCTTATCAGTTATCAAAACAAGGATTCAAATGCGTTACTATTTCTGGCGAGCTTTTTGAACCGCATGCCAATTCCCTTTCTTTGGATTTTGGTTCTAAGATATCAGATCTCACAAGAGAAATAATATTAAATGAATCAATTGGATCATTAATAAAAAATTCTAAAATCTTATCATCATATTTAGAAAACATGAAAGCTGATTTGGATAAGATTAATAGCGAAATATCTAATAAGGAAACGCATGTCATAGAATTAGAGAAACATGTTTCAGAAAATAGTATAAATGTCAACCATTTATTGGAGGTTAGTTCGGGTTTAAAATCTGAAATTGAAAAGATAAAATCCACTAACAAGTCTCTTTCGGCAGAAATAAATGAAATTGAATCAGAACTAGTCGGAACCAAAAAAAGAGACACAATTGTTTCTTCTTCTATCGCAAAATATACCACAAGACTTCAATCAATGGTTGATGATAAAATTGACAATGAACTATCAGAATTAAGTGACAAAAAGGTTGATGTTCTTCGAAAAATTGAAAATAATGAAATAGAACACAGAGAAATTATTACGAAGTTAAAGTCGCTTGAAAATGATATAGATTCGTCTATTGAAAGAAAAAACGAGATTTCTAATGAACGAGAAAGTCTTGAAAGAGAAAAATTAGAAAGACAGGATCAAAATGAATCATCTTCTCAAAGACTCGAACAATTAGAAAAAGAATTAGTTGGACTACGAGAAGAAGAACAGAAAATTATTGATGTCTCTGGCGATTCTTATTCTATATTACAGAACTATGAAAAACAAATTAAATCATTGGATGAGAAAGAAAGACAGCTGTATAGGGAGATAAATGGAATTGAAAAGGAATCAATTGCAATTAGGAAGGATATTTCAAATTTTACAGCGCAACAGAATCAAGTAACGAATGACCTAACATGGTTAGGATTTAAGGAACTTTTAGAAACAGAGATTATTGACGTAGATATTTTGATTTCAGCATTAACAAGAGAATAT
>DASVGC010000153.1:0-9388 GCA_036379735.1 Nitrososphaeraceae archaeon | reverse complement strand
ATACCATTGGCGTTTGATTTAATTGTCTAACGACTTTAAAGTAAACACAAATCTAGATCCCTCAAATTCTGTTACCCCTTGTCTCTCCCAGTTCACTTCGTAACTATGAGTGACCTGTTTCCCTATTATCTTGATTTTTCTAGGAAGTTTAGAAAAAAGACTTTCTACTTTTTCTAGATTTTTTGTCATCAAGACTGATCTTCGCCTCTTCATTAGATATTTGACTGCAACGTTCTTGTGGAGGTGTCCTAACTCCTGAATTTTTTCAGTTCCATTATCTATAATGAATTCACGCTTTGTCAATGCGAGCAATCGTCCAATTTAGTTAAAAAAAGTCATTGTCAATTCTATTATATCAAGATGGGTTAAATTGATCCACATCATCCATTCTATAGCATGAATTCTAACAGTTTGTAAATTTTGGTACATATAGTAGCTTTTTAGATATACAAGAAAGGTTTATTACTTTTATAGCGTATATAAAAGACATGTATTCTCAGGCTTTTTCTGTTCCACATGCAGTGAGACAAGTTATTGGCTCTAATACATTGTTTTTTCAGGCTCTAAGTACAGGCATAGCAAACTATACAGCATTGGCACAAAAAATTAAACCTGAGGTAGAGAAGCTCACTAAATCTGAAGTAAACATAAACACGCTTGTTGTGGCGATAAAAAGATTTGCAGATTCTCTAGAAGAGAATAGTTATGAAGTTCATCCAATTTTTGATGGTGTGAGAATGACTCTAACTGGAAGCATTATAGATATTGATTTTCATGAAAGTGATGATACGTATCAAGTTATAGATGAAATATTTGAGTTAGGTGGAGGATACAATATGTTCAGGACGAATAAGCAAATTCGACTCTTTGCTGAAGACATAGAGGAGATTCGGAGCTTGTTTAAACCATCTCCAAAAGGTGTAACAGGAGAAATAAAAGATGGACTTTCAAAGATTACAATTACTGTTCAGTCGGACAAGGAAAATACATACGAGGTCTTATCAATTGTTCTCTCCATATTACACAACAACCGTATTCCGTTGTATAATGCATTTTTTACCCAAAATGAAATAGTCTTGATTCTTAATATGGATGATGCGGCCAAGGCGTATGAAGTCGTCAGAGAAAAACTATACAGTCATGATTAGTACTGACATGTTTCTAGTCTAATTCAAGAAAAATAAAAAAATAGTAATTGGTACTATCTGTAGTATTGAACGGAGACTTTTTCTCCTGGTTTTCCTTCTCTTTGGGCTTTAATCTTTTTTACACCCTCCTCAATATGTCTCATCATTACGTGAGCTTCAGATGCGTGTCTTGCTGCTTCCTCGGGAGTAGGATACTTTGCAAGGTATTCATGCAATACCAGTGAAACAGCAGTATTGATAACAGAACTAGTGTCAGCACCACTAAATCCGTCGGTCATTTCAGCTATTCTCGTCAGGTCAACATCTGTACCAAGTGGTTTGTCTTTACTGTGTATTTCCAATATCTTTAGCCTTGCAGATTTATCAGGTAATGGAACTAGCAAGATTTTATCAAATCTTCCAGGTCTTAACAAGGCTGTATCAATAATATCTGCACGATTAGTTGCGGCTAATACTACAACACCTGAAAGGGACTGGATACCATCTAATTCAGTCAGCAATTGTGACACGACTCTCTCTGTAACCATACTGTCTCCACCCATTCCTCTTACTGGAGCTATTGAATCAATTTCATCGAAAAATACAACACAGGGAGCTGCCTGTCTTGCTCTTCTAAAGATTTCTCTAATGCCCCTCTCAGATTCTCCTACCCATTTACTAAGTAATTCTGGCCCTCTTACGCTGATAAAGTTGGCTTCAGATTCGGTTGCAACAGCTTTTGCTAGAAGTGTTTTTCCTGTCCCGGATAGACCATGTAACAACAATCCCTTTGGCATTGCATGACCAAGTTTTGTATATAGATCTGGGAATCTTAATGGCCATTCTACGGCTTCCTGTAATTCACGCTTAATATCTTCTAGTCCACCTATGGAAGACCAAGGTACATCCGGTGATTCCAAGTAAACCTCTCTCATTGCAGAAGGAGTAACCTCTTTTACAGCATTTTCAAAATCTGCCCTAGTAACAATAAGTTTGTTCAAAACTTCAGGCGATAATTTCTCATCTTCCAGGTTTAACTCAGGAAGCAATCTTCTAAGGCATTTCATGGCTGCTTCTTTACAAAGATACTCCAAATCAGCACCTACAAAGCCATGCGTTACTGCAGCTATTCTATCCTGTTCTACATCAGTATCCAGAGGCATATTTCTAGTGTGAATTTGCAGTATTTCCAATCTTCCGCGTTTATCTGGTACTTTTATCTCAATTTCTCTGTCAAATCTTCCTGGTCTTCTCAGAGCTGGATCGATGGCATTCGGACGGTTTGTCGCTGCGATGACAATAACCTTACCTCTTGCTTCAAGTCCATCCATTAGCGATAATAATTGAGAAACGACTCTCCTCTCAACCTCACCGGTAACTTCTTCTCTTTTTGGAGCGATTGAATCTATTTCATCAATAAATATTATAGAAGGTGCCTTTTCTTTGGCCTCTTTGAAAATTTCCCTTAATCGTGCCTCAGACTCTCCATAAAATTTACTCATAATCTCAGGGCCAGAGATACTAATAAAATGAGCATTACTCTCGTTAGCAACTGCTTTAGCAAGTAGAGTTTTACCGGTTCCTGGAGGTCCATATAATAACACACCTTTTGGTGCCTCGATACCTAATTTCTCAAATATTTCAGGGTGTCTCAAGGGTAGCTCTATCATTTCTCTGACTTTTTGGATCTCTTCCTTTAGACCGCCAATATCTTCGTAAGTAACTTGAGGAACGCCTCTAAGCGTTTCACCTTTCTCCGCTATATGGAATATGGTTTTCTGAGTTACTAAAACTGCATCTGATGCTGGAGTTACTCCTATTACTTGAAAAGTAAGTCTACCGCCAAAATAAGGAACCATCACATTGTCTCCTTTGATTAATGGTACACTTTCCAATGCATCGGCAAGGTAACGTTCATCAATTGGCGGAATTGCTTCCAGTGGTGCAACAATTACCTTTTCTGCAGGAACAGCTTTAATTTTTTTAACAATGACCGTGTCTCCAATGGCAACGCCTGCATTATTTCGCACAAGTCCATCTACTCTTACGATTCCCTTACCTTCGTCAGATGGATAGAGTGGTAGACATTTTGCGACAGTTCTTCTTTTTCCTCGGATTTCTATAACGTCGCCTGTAGAAGCGGTCAAAGAGTCCATTGAATCATAATCGATTCTAGCCACTCCGCGACCTACGTCTCGAGTATATGCTTCGAGAACCTTCAGCGAGAGAGTGTTTTGACTCACGATATCAAGTACTATCGTGCCTATCTTTATACCTTTGTCGAGGATTACTCTTCAAAAATCTTCTCTAGTAAACAGCAGACAGAATATACTCCTAGTAATGCATTAAGGCAAAAATTAATTCCATATACGATCCTAAGTTTACAAATAATGAATTGAAAAGTTCGTCTATATCTAACTCATACCAAAAGATTCAAATCTTGATCATATTCCTTATTTCGATTGGACTGTTTTGGGTAAAAGAACATTAGTACGTAGAAGAGGTAGAGGAGGAAAACAGTTTCAGGCTATTAAAACTGGAAAAATTGTGCCTGCTAAATATCCTTTTTTACAACCATCCGAACAAAAAATTGGTTCCATACTTGACATTGTTCATGAACGAGGGAGAGACGCACCGTTAGCCAAAGTAGAATTTGATAAAGAAATTAGCTACATGCCAGCTCCTGATGGTATGGAAGTAGGAGGAAAAATTCAAATTGGAAACAACGTCGATTTCGAACCAAACAATATTTTGGCACTAGAATCCATTCCTGACGGTACCCTTATCTGTAATCTAGAAAAGAACATTGGAGATGGGGGAAAACTGGTTAAATCTGCTGGATCATCGGCCATTGTTTTTTCTCACACTGCCCAAGGAGTATCGATAAAATTACCTTCGGGTAAATTTACAACGTTAGACCCGAGATGCAAGGCTATGATTGGAGTCGTATCTGGGGCGGGTAGAAAAGAAAAGCCATTCCTTAAAGCTGGAAACAAACAAAAATACATGACTGCCCATGGCAAGTTATATCCAAAGGTAAGAGGTATTGCACAAGCTGCTGTTTACCATCCACACGGTGGTGGAAGGCATCAACATGTAGGTCGTCAATCATCAGTAGGTAGAACAACTCCCCCTGGTAGGAAAGTAGGTAATATCTCACCACGAAAAACTGGAAGAGCCAGAATAAAAGAAAAGAAGGAATAAACATTTCTTTCCAAAAACTTTTTTGCGACGTTGTTCATATTCTGAATACTAATTAGTTAAGAATATGACTTTAAAATTAAAATTCGGAAAAATAATTTCGTTAATGCAAAGTACGCTACGCAATAACAATCTTGTTAGAGCCACTGCTTTGAAAAACTTGCAAACTCAGGAAAATGGAGACCCCTACAAGATACTTATAGGAACCATATTGTCGGCTCGTACTAGAGATGAAACTACTACAAATGTAATTAAAATTCTCTTTTCTAAATTCAAGAATGCCGATGAACTATCTAGAGCAAATTTGAAGGATATAAAAGAATTAATTCAGAAAATAGGTTTCTACAATGTAAAGGCAGCTAGAATCAAGGAGGTATCAAAAATACTAGTTGAGAAATATGATAGTAAAGTTCCATCAAATCTAGAAGATCTCCTTTCATTCCCAGGTGTGGGAAGAAAAACTGCAAATTGTGTACTAGTTTACGGGTTTAGAAAACCAGCCATACCAGTGGACGTTCATGTCCATAGAATTTCCAATAGAATCGGGATAGTCAATACTAAAAAACCTGAAGAGACTGAGACGGTCCTTCAAAAATCAATTGATAGAAAGTATTGGACAGCTGTAAACGAAACTTTTGTTGTTTTTGGTCAAAATATTTGTTTGCCAATTAAACCAAAATGTAGTGTATGTCGCTTAACAAAACTATGTAAATACTACGAATCCAATAACTAATCACGTTTTTTTCTAATAAGTAAAACAAGTATTATCGCTCCTATAACAATGACGGTTATTAAAGGCACGAAATATAATGGAGATTCAGCAGGGTTACCAAATATAATATCGAATGAAATAGTACCACTGTTAGAATTGTCAGGACTAGTCAATTCATCTTTACCATATATTGATACTGATCCAATGATAAAATCATCTACGGATAGCTTGTCAATAATAATTCTCTTGCCGTTTGTTATGGTTAGTCCCTGATTGTTTGCATGAGCCACAAAAATGGGTTGATCCCTAGACCACCCATCTTGATCACGTTCATATACTCTAATATATCCGGATTCATTTGTATTGATAGCTACCCAAAACTTTGCAGTTTTTTCGTTGAACATAGCAAGCTCTATGAACTTCTCGCTTGGCGCAGGTTCTTGAATCTTTATTACGGTTTTTGCATCTGCACTATCTACATAGGACAGGTTGTTTTGAATCGTAAATTGCCAATTTGTTGGTATAGATTCTGAAAATTGATAGACAGTAGGTTCTCTTCGAAAAGTATTAGACGCATCATAATCAACAACAAATCTTTCTGAATTTCTTGTTTTGATTACATCGTGAACAACATTCTGAGCATTAATTGCAAACGTGGGATATACTATCAAGAATGCCGCAATAATTAGTCCAAGTTTTAGTGTTCCGACCAAGGCTAATCAACTACAAATGGGTTTTCTGACCTAAGAATTAAATCAGAAATTTCTGGACGCATTAAATGCTTTTCTGGCATTTTACCTGAATTTACCATTTTTCGAATCATAGTTCCACTCAGCTCCTCTTTTGATTCTGTTCCATGTGGACAAGTTTTTTCATTAGCATAAGACATACACGTTTTGCAAAAATAAAATGATGGAAAGACAACTGGCTTAATTTCCAGATCAGGATATTCGTTGAATATTTCTTGTGCTGCAAATGGTGAATAATAGTCACCCACACCTGCATGGTCCCTTCCAACTATGAAATGTGTACATCCAAAATTCTTTCGCATGATAGCATGATGAATAGCTTCGCGTGGACCAGCATACCTCATCAGTGTATGAATTGTAGAAAACAGTACTCTATTTTTAGGAAAATAATTAGTAATTAATGACTCGTATGCATCAATTATCAGACTATCATTAAAATCGCCTATCTTTTTTTTGCCAATTAACGGATTGACAAACAAACCGTCGTACATATTCAAAGCAGCCTTTTGTAACATTTCATGGGCAACATGCGGCACATTTCTTGTTTGAAAACCTACGACAGTCTTCCAGCCTCTCTTCACAATCTCTGCGCGAGTTTCTGTTGGATGCATTCTAAACTTTTGGATATCATCATGTTCTTTCATTTGAAAAATTTCCATTTTTCCGCCCACCAAGAATTCCTGCATCTTAATGACCCTGGCTACACCCGGGTGTTTCACATCGTTGGTACCATATACTGCAGTTGCAATATCGTCCTTGTTGTAACCATAGATTTCATCAACATGAAGCTTTGCAAATTCCTGGCCATCTGAACAAAGAATAACATCTCCTAGATCCTTCATTTGTCCTGCGGATTCTTTTTTCGTGTCAAGAATGATAGGAATGGTCCAAGGAATATCGTTGCTCAGTCGCCCTTCTTTAAGTACGTTCAAGAAATCTTCCTGAATCAAGAAGCCCTCAAGAGGACTGAAAACGCCCGTAGCTATATTTTCAGCATCTGTTCTGATGTCAGATGATACCTCGAATGTTTTCAAATCATCATGATTTCTTTTAGTTTGTTTATTGATTAATTTACCACCGTGTGGTAAAATTAAATTAGTTGACAATAGTATTTATTTACCTTCTTTCCAGTGCAAACCGCATTCCTTATGGGCATCATTCTCCCACCACCACCTTCCAGCTCTAGGGTCCTCACCTTTTTTGATAGCCCGGGTACAAGGTTCACACCCAATGCTTGGATAACCTTTATCGTGTAGTTCATTATATGGTACTTTATTCTCGTGGATATGCTTCCATATTTCCTCATTAGTCCAGTCAGCCAATGGATTTAATTTAATTATGTTGTTGTTCAAAGAATCAATTTCAATCTTTAATATCTTATTTCTAGTTATTGTTTGTTCCCTACGTAATCCAGTAATCCAGCAATCGAACTGTTTGAGAGCTCTTTTCAATGGTTCAATCTTTCTAATATTGCAGCATAGTTTCCTATTTTCAATGCTATCATACATTAGGTTCATTCCCTTGTTTGCGACCATCTTTTCGACATCATTTGCATTCGGAAAATATACGTCTACAATAATATCATACTTTTTTCTAATCTTATCAATAAGATCATAAGTTTCCTGGTTGAGTCTACCAGTATCCAGTGTAAAAACTCTTGTAAGATTTCTATTGATTTTGCACATCATATCAATCAATACAACGTCTTCGGCACCAAAGCTTGAAGCGAGCACCATTTTATCGCCAAATTTCTCAAATCCCCATTTTAGTATCTCGGTGGCAGATTTAGATTCCATCTTCTCACCGTTATCTATTTCACTTGTCAACGAACTATGAGCCTTTTTTTCATCATCATTTACCTGCATTATTTGTAGATTGAGAATTTTAGACTTATAATTATTATTCTTTTTATCACTATAACATAATAAAGCTAACTAACTTAAATATAGTTGAGGGGCTTCTATCCATTAGGAAGATTCATTATTAGTGTTGTATATGAGTGGTGTGTGGGGGCTTTAGTTTTTGACTCATGATTCTTGGCAAAATATATTCAAATATCAGAATTTAGGCTTTGATCCAATCGGTTGGATATCAAACTGCTCCAACGAAGTCGATTTTTTTTCCCTAGAGAAATCTTTCGAAAGGATAAAGCACAATTCTTGGGGGGATCTGTCGTGGTTTGATTCATTTCACTATAGTGGAAAAAGTCCCGATATAACCCGTAGGATATACAATGTAAACGAATCAATTTCTGAGGATTTGAAAAACAAGAAAATTATTTCGTTAATGAGAATTCACAATGAAGTTGCAGAGGATGAACAAAGTCTATCTCACTTACTGGACAATTTTTATGGTAAGAAACCTCCTAAACATCAGTTAAAGAAAGTAGTGCTCTCAACTACATCACAATCTGAATCACAATTTGGACTTGTTGATTACATAGACACACATAGAGGAAATAAATTGGGATATACTGCAGTTAATATTTCATCTGGTAAATTAATCGATCCTGATGAGGAACCAGATTCGATGATAAACACTTCAATTGCCCTTACTTCAGCCATCGAAAATCTACTTTTATTGGGATGCACTTCAGGATTTAGAATACTGCCAATCTATGATGCGCCAGATGAGGGTCTGCTGGATAATATAAGAACAAACAATGACAAGTTTGCTGCCAAGTATGATTTGTTACTCGATGACTATAGTTCTCTTAAATTAGGAAAGTTGTTTTATGGGGCAACTGCATATGCTCATTCCACAAAGGAATTACCTACAAGGTATGATCTTGTTCAGCCAGGGATGGTGTTAATATTGACTGATAAATTAGGTTCATTAACTCCACTGAGCATTTATACAATAAGTCGAATTGGTGAGATGAACTCAATTTTAAGTAAGCATGAACCAATTGATATATCAATTAAGAATGAAATAATAAAATCTCTAACTCAACCCAGATTTTCCATGGGCAAGATTATTTCAAAATACTGCACTGATTTTGGAAAGGAAGTTGATACAAACGGTAACATTATTACTGTTTATCCTGTTGGTTCGGATGGAATTTTGGCATTAATTAATTTAGCCAAAGTGTCAAATGCCCATTTGGTTGTAAATGAAGTGCCAATAAAACATGAGGAATTGGCCAAATTTGCAACAGATGAATTTCTTGTTTCAAATTCAACAGCTGCGATGAATGGGTGCCATTTGATAGTAACAAGTGAGGATTTGGCGCCACTAATTTTGGAAGACCTGAAAAAACATAACTTTAATCCTCAGATTATTGGATTTGTAAATGACAAAGAACGCTCTATGGTTACCATTAAAAATAATATAAACAAATACGTTGCAGCAAAGCACATTACATCTCTTTTCAATATTTCAGTTTGAATATGCTTATCAATCAATAAATTGATACAGATGTCGTAAAATTTTTTTAGTCGACTACACTGTTTATTAGTATGAATGCAAAAATTGACAACAATTGTATATTTTGCAAGATTGGACAAAAGAAAATTGATGCCAATATCATAGAAGAAAATGAAGATGCAATCGCCTTTCTAGATGCATTTCCACTGACTGCAGGACACACTCTGGTTATA
>DASVGC010000152.1:0-4838 GCA_036379735.1 Nitrososphaeraceae archaeon | reverse complement strand
TGACACTTATCACATCATAATATTCTTTCTCTGTCTACTGTAATTGGGTTATGAAGGCATGTTTCGCCTATAATCTCATTTCGATATTGGCAATTTAAGTAGACATGACAGGATTCGTTTATGGCAAGACGCTTGAGTATGAGGTATTCGCATTGCTTGATGGCATGGTCTGATTACTGTTTCCACTGGAGTCAACATCCACTTCATTTTGTGCTAACGAGGGGTCCGCGGTAATGGGCCACTGGCCAAAGGTGATTGAGGGAAGACAAATCAAAATAAGTGTAATGACGACTGAAAAAACAATGTAAGTTTCTTTCCCCATTGATATTCATGTTACTTCAAAGTTTATTAGTGAATGTATTTTCCCATTCGCAGTCGTAGATTAGTTTTGAGAGTTGACGGACAAAAGCTCATAGCCTCTCTTTATTTCAGGGACGTTTTGGCTAAAGACATGGCAAACTTTCTATTATTCTAAAATTTGAGGATAGTTCAGACTTTATACTATTTTTGTCGAAACAATAGTTAATCAGTCATAGAAAATCACTGTCATCTATTTTTTATGTTTTTTTAATGCTTTAAAGAAAAATTATCATTATATCAACTTTATTTGTTATAAATCCTAACTTAATATACCCGCAATAAACTTCCTATATATATAAATATATCCTCCCAATAATATATTCATGACTAGTGCCCTAGTTTCTGAAAGTATCTCTTCACTCCTATCTTGGCCTGTTGGAAATTTAATGAATAATGATGCAATCATACTTGAGGCCGATAGGTCTCTGGATGAAGCAATAAAAAGAATGAAGGAAAGAAACCAGCGAAGTGTCCTAGCGACACACCTTGGAGAAGTGGTAGGAATGGTAAGCAAAACTGATATACTCTATAAAGTAACATCCGAGGGCAAAAATCCCTCAAAAATTAAGCTGAGAGAAATAATGACATCGCCTGTTCTGGCAGTCAATCCACAAAATACCATAAAAGATGCTCTTACAATTATGAATAAGCGGAATGTAAGACAATTAATGGTTCATGCATACTCTGCTGTTCTTGGCATAATCTCGCGCGAAGACATATCTAGGAAAATGGAAGCAATCGCACTTTCATCCATTGATGAAGTTCTTCATGGAACGCCGGTATGTATTATTGATACCAAATCAATAGAATATGTAAAAGATTCTAGTAAAGCAAATTTCAAATGTGCATATTGCGGTTCTCCATTTGATACAAAAGAGGGTCTTTCAAAACACATTGACAGACTTCATAATGAATCTGGTATTTTGGAAGGCGATGTAAGACACCTTATGGAATGATTCTCTTACTCTTTTTTAGGCAACCACTTTTCTACCACAGTTATTAACTGATACTATATTTAGTAACGTTTGCTACCTATTCATCTTTATACATCTTTGAATTAATCTTTTATAAAATAATTGTACACAATAACTAACGTCTATTTTTTGTAAAACCTGTCAGGTATAAATAATCATATTATTAAATTTCCCTAAATAATACAATAAAACTTTGAATGTGAAATTTAGATTCTTGTACATATTTTTTTACAAAAGATTTCTTTTTCTAGTTCTTTTTAAAAAGAAAATTAATTATCTTTTTGCACTTATGAGAAATATAGAAAAATGATGGAAAGAAAACTAGTCGTATAAATATCTAAGGATCGTAATTATTTACTATGAAGACACATCATATGAACCTGATGATTTATTAGCAATTTTCTTGACCTGTTCAAGTGTCAACAAATTTCAGCTTATTCTGTGTTTATACCATCTCTCTCATTGGTCTCTTACATTTTTCTACAACTAGTTTTATTTCAGCTCAGCCGAACTTGGCCATCCCAGATGCGTTTTCTCTAATTCAGTCTAACATGTCAACTCCAAACACCCAACCTAACATGTCAACTCCAAACACCCAACCTAACATGTCAACTCCAAACACAGTAATATCCAACCAACAAACGGAAGAAACTACTACTTCATCATCCATAACTGAGACGGTTAATGAAGTATTGTCTGGTTCAATAGATGGAATGATAGGAGATACTGTCGACATGTTAAATAGCAACAGTGGAAACTCGGATGCAACATCCGATAAAAGCAGCCTTGAGAATGAAATACCTTCCAGCCTCACTTTGGAAAAAAATAACCAAACTATCGTACAAGACACTCCTGAGACGAAAGCAATTGGGAATACCAGCAACAATACCCAAAACATTAGCAAAGTATTGCAACCCAATAATCAAAGTTCTCAAAATTCTGTTGACCAGATAAAGCAGTCATTCCAAAAATCTATGTACAATTCTACGATTACACAGAGTTTTGACAATAATAGTTTTACCAAATTAGCGGATCAAAATACTTTTGATAATTTGATTTACAAAATGCAAAACATATTGGAAACTGATCTATTCAAATAAGCAAAAGGTTGATAAAATCCTCACCAATTGTCCATTGTCCATCTTATTTTGGAGTAGATGTCATTTAACCTGAACGTAACAAATTCGACAATTGTAATATTATTTTAAAACATATAAATTGTGATACTTATGTAATAATCTAATACAATGTTATATTTTTAATCTGTTTAAAGTTATTTGAAAACCTTATATTCTTTATATATTTATGTGAAATTATGAAGCGTATTGAAGCGATAGTTCATAGTGAAAAAATTACGGAATTAAACGAAGAACTAAAAAAGATAGGAAATAGCGGAGCTACAATATATGATGCAAAAGGAAGAGGTCATGGTGAAAAACCTGTAGTGCAATCCGGACGTGGAACGGGGAAATATACTTCAGAATTTTCTTCTAGGTCATGCTTATCTACGGTTGTGGATGACGGCGATGTTGATAAAATAGTGAAGGCAATATTGGATACTGTAAGTACCGGTTCTCCTGGAGACGGCAAGATCTTTATCTCGACGGTTGCTGAGGCAATAGATATAGGAACTCAAAAAAGAGGAAACGGCGCTCTCGAATAATCTTTACGTAATTTTCTGATTCTTAATTTTTTATATAGTTATATGCAAAATTGCAATTAAAGTCAGATATTCAGATCTGGCTTTGGTTACAAATCTTTTGCATGGGCTGCGAATATTTCTATACTGGTTCCTCTCTAGAAATGAAAGAAACATATCACTTTTAAGTCAGATAACAAAAATATCTAAATACTAATGGCTATTGGCAGACAGATCAGACTTTCAAGGATCTTGAATAATGGCAAAATGCTTTGTATTCCAATGGACCATGGAATAACAAACGGTCCTATTCCCGGACTGGAAGATGTTTATGAGTTTATTTATCGATGTGAAAATTCTGGAGTTACAAGTGTTATAATTAACAAAGGTATTATCAAGTCATTGCCTCGACCTCCAAAAATAGGCATTATTGCGCATTTATCTGCTAGTACGTCACTAGGACTTTCGCCAAATAAGAAAGTGCAAATGGGTGGAGTAGAGGACGCAATTAGGCTAGGGGCAGATGGCATTTCAGTTCACATAAATATAGGAGCTAAGGAAGAACCTGAAATGCTTCAAAAATTGGGAATAATCTCAGACAAATGTAATGAGTGGAATATTCCATTAATTGCCATGATGTATCCTAGGGGAGAGAACATCAAGAATCCCTACGATGTAGAAATTGTTTCACATGTGGCTAGAATAGGCGCAGAAGCTGGGGCCGATATTGTCAAGACAGTTTATACTGGAGACAGAGATTCATTTAAAAAGGTGGTTAGAACTTGTCCAGTTCCTGTGGTTATTGCAGGTGGACCAAAAGCTACTACTGATGAGGATATATTGGAAATGTGTGACGGAGCTATGCAAGCCGGAGCGATTGGTGTTACCTTTGGGCGTAACATATTCCAGCATAAAAATCCACCAAATATACTCAACGCATTATCTAGAATCATATTTAACAGTGAAAAACCAAGAGAGGCATTAAAGAACATTGTCAGTTCAAAAGAATAGAGAATTTATCTTAAAACCACTCGTAGAAAAAGAAAAACTAGATGATTTTTTATCCAAAGTGTCGAATGTATCACTGATCTATGGAGACCCTTCTGTTATCACAAGCAAGAAATTTAGAACAATATTTCATTCTGACAATGCGGATTTTGTTGTATGCGATACGCTCGATTTGCTACGAAAGAGTAAAAAAAATCTAACCAAAAGTGTAGGATATCTTAAGAAAATATCGAATAACAACGATATAGATGAAATAGTCCTCGCATCTAAATATGGGGCAGATTTTGTGATTGTTGAGGCCACAGACTGGAAGATAATTCCATTAGAGAATCTTATTGCCAAGCTTCAAAAGACTGGAACAAAAATATACACCACCACAAGAAATTCTGAAGAAATTAGAACTATGTTCTCTGTTTTAGAACTTGGTGTTGATGGGGTTATATTGGAAACAGATGATGTAAGTCAAGTTGAGAATTCACACGATTTGCTTGATAATCCTACTTTCAAGTTAGAATTTGCAAAAATCTTGGAATTAAAGGACGTTGGAATGGGTGAAAGAGTATGTGTAGATACAGTATCAATGATGGATATGGGCGAAGGAATGCTTATTGGCAGCAGATCTAATTTCCTATTTCTGGTTCACAATGAGTCAGTAGGCTCTTCATTTACTTCACCAAGACCATTTAGAGTAAACGCAGGAGCTGTTTACTGTTATACTGCAATGTCTGATGGAACTACGAGATACTTGTCCGAACTTGAAGCGGGTGTTGAAATTCTTGTTGTTAGCAAAGATGGAACGAGTAGAAAATCCACTGTTGGTAGGTCAAAGATAGAATCCAGACCGATGAAATTAGTAA
>DASVGC010000151.1:0-3317 GCA_036379735.1 Nitrososphaeraceae archaeon | reverse complement strand
CCGCCAGCTGAAATATTACAAATATTGATAAGAAAATACTTTGTAAATTATCAAGACGCAAGAGATTCCTCCCTATTGAAAAAATGGCGAGCGAGAAGAATCCAAAGACAAGTACAATTGAGGCTGAAATAACTGATCTTGGGTCAACACGGAGTACTTCTGATATTGCATAAAGTAAGGATACATACAACGGGAATTGATTTGAAATTGTAGGCCAGTATTCTTCAAAGTTCTTAATGACAGGCAAATAATAATTTATTACATCATATCCAATAGGATAAGGAAAGGCTAGTACTTCTGATACAAGTCTTAGAATGACAGCTATCGAAAATACAATCAGATAGGGATATTTTTTACTATTTGTTATGACGTAGTCTAATTGCAGTTTGGGAGCCTTATTCATACATTCTTTGCCTTATAGCTTGTTTCGTATGATGTGACGTTATTGAAAAATTTTTGGATGTAGGATTGAAGATTGATATCTTTTAACAACTGTTCAGAATTCGGAACCTAATTTCTACCAGATTTTTCTTGCTCGAATATGCCTCGGATTGTTACGAGCCTGTTTGAATATAGAAAATCATGATGGTTGAAATGATTTATTTAATGACTCAGTAATGGCATTTTCCTACTAATTCAGGATCTCCTAATCGCTTGTTAACTAGTGGATGGATTTTTCTCCTGCTATTGGCCCAAGTAAAGGTGCAATATTGCAGAGTTAGTTGAATGATTGAAATGAGTTTATTATGATATCCCAAGTAATTTATTGTAGGGAAATACCATACTTTTTTGTTGATTGACATTCGCAACATGCTCACTTTGCGGTACGATCCAACGATAGAAATTGGTTCATCAGTGCCCAAGCTTGATTCCAATCAGGTCAAGGTAATGAGAAATGGAACCTGTCCTTCATCAAATGACATAGAGAAGGAACTCAGAAATATTATAAAAACTGCGATTTCAAAGCATGATCCAAAGACAATATCCCTTGCGCTAAGTACTGGTGTTGATTCAAATCTAATGTTAGCATTATTGAAGGATGAATATCCCAGTCTAGATATCAAATGTATTTCTGTTAGTTTTGATGAAGTAAGTGAAGCAACTTATGCCAGGAAAATTGCCGAGTCGAAGGATACTGATTTCCATAACGTTACTGTAGATAATCCACTAAAAGATCTACCGTTTTTAATCAGTATTGTTAAGGAACCAAGATGGAATTTGTATCAATACTACTTTATAGAAAAGTCAAAAAAATACTCTGACGTCTTATTTACAGGTGATGGAGGAGACGAATTATTTGGTGGTTATACTTTTAGATATACTAAATTTTTAAAATTATTTAACACGGACGACGATTGGAAACAGCGTGCTATTAATTATTTAGAATGCCATGAGAGAGATTGGGTTGTGGATCAAGAAAGTATTTTTGGAGACAATATTAAATTTGATTGGTCCTCAATCTATTCATTATTAAGATCGTATTTTGATAATGATTTGGACCCGTTAGACCAAGTTTTCTTAGCCGACTACAATGGTAAACTAATTTATGATTTTGTTCCCACCAATGATAAGTTTTTTAGTTATCTTGGAATAGCAGGAATATCACCCATTCTTGATAATAAAATTATTGACATGTCATTAAGAATCCCACCATCAGTAAAATTTAACAAGGAAAGTAATACTGGAAAAATACCACTAAGAGAAATCCTATCAGGCCTCGATAGTAAGAATGTATCAGATACAAAAATAGGCTTTGGTATGGATTTGAAAAAACTCTGGACAAGTAGTGCAAAGGAAATAGTGATATCAACATTGTCGAATGCCAGTATTTTTCGTGATAAAATAATAAACAGTGATTTCTACAACCATTCTATTAAAAGGATAGATGAGACAGGTGATCTTAGATACATAAGTAAAATGTTACAATTGTTAAGCCTGGAAATATGGTATAAAATGTTCGTCACGTTTGAATTAAGCCCAAAATCTACCTTGTAAATTCTAAAGCTGACGAATTTTTTTTACAAGGTTTCTTCCTTTCAAGGGGATCATCTATTTTATATGACTTGTAAGTTTTTATGATAAATCAACTTAGTTTGTAGGCATCCAAAATCTTTTGTTCATGTTTTTCCCAAACTAGATTTGTCTTGGCAAAGTTGAATGTCTTCAATCTTTTTTCAAATAATTCATCAGGATTTGATTTAAAATACTCTAATTTTGAAGCCAAGTCATCATAATCCTCAAATGGTAAACAGTTATCTCCTAAGATGGTAATAACAGATTTCAAGTCGGAAGTTAACATGACAAACAATCCGGCATGGGAATACTCGTATGCCTTATTTGGATTCAAAAATGGATGGGACCAGTGTTTTTTCCAGGGTATCAAACCTATTGAATGTTGTATCATCTCTGAAAACATTGCATCTCTTGGAAGGAAACCAGTAGCCTTGAATTTCTTGGCTGTCTCTGGGTCCTCCCATCCTATGATTGTCAAATTACCTATATCGTTTAGCATAAATAAATCTGTTAATCCAGAGATATCTCTGTTAGTAACTTTTTTATGTTTACTATCTCCGCCTGCATAGACGGAAGAAAGTTGCCCATGCTGTTGTGGTTCATTAAATGAAGCTTGTTCTTCTTGTAGAGGAAAGTTAGGTATAACGACTATCTTTTTCATTTTCTCGTTGCTAAGCTTTTGAAGCTCTTGTGCAATCTGTTCTGAAACAGTTATGGTGGGTACTGAACGAACTAATTCCTTCTCCCATTTGGTCCAGTTAGAGATACTTTGACGAGAAATGAATGACAACTTTATTTCTTGTTTGAATTTGACATATCTAGATCCTGAGTTCTGAATATTTTGAATTTTGATATTCTCTGCATTGACTCGTGAGAGCATGCCAAAATACTCGTGATTGTCAAACACCACAGGAAGGCCCAGATCATATGAAATTTTAGCTGAACCAATATTATGAGCATGGACAATATCAGGTCTTATTTGATTCACTAATTTTTCAATCTGTTTTTTGACACGATGATAATAGTATGGGATTCCCACCATTCCTCCAGCCGTCCACTTGATCCGATGAACTTCAGAAAAAATAGTAGACTTAGCCTTATTTGTCAGACGCCCAGCAAAAAATAATTCATGTCCAGCTTTTTTAGCTGTAAAAGCAGATTTTTCAACTCTCCAGTCCGGAAGCCCATCATCTGAAAGGTGAAGAATTTTCATATGATCATCCTATTGTTGTGGCAACAAGCGCGTATTAAAAAAGTCTACTTTACTATGCAAATTTTACAACTATAATTTGTCAGTGCAATAA
>DASVGC010000150.1:0-4925 GCA_036379735.1 Nitrososphaeraceae archaeon | reverse complement strand
GTGCTGATAACCAGTGGAATTTTGGTAATTTTGGCGTTTTTAGTAAGTTTAAGAACTATGAGAAGTAAACTCTAAGAGTGAATATTCCGGATTTTCGAAAGAAATTTCTGAGGGATTTTAAAGAACTTCAAGATCAATTTGATTCAATAAATGGTGATTATAATAGCATGCGAACTACTATTGAAAAACAATTACAATTGTGTAACGCCTACAGGCCGTTGATTAAGAATCTACAAGAATCCAATGAGGTCACTACCATGATCAATGATTTAACTACAAAATTGCTTGTACTAAAATTAACAGGCGACCTTCAGAAGAATATTACTAAACTAACAGATCGTGTTGATGACCTGGAGAAAAAATTGAATCGATAACTTTCATCAAAACCTAAATTAACTATTTCAGACTAAATCTCATATATAGCCTCAATCTGGTTTTTTCTACCCATCATTAAAAGTATGGAGAACAATATCTTATACTAGTAAAGTCAATGTAAACTAACTTTTCAGTTTCAGCCCTGTTGAAATTACTATTTGTCTGAACGTTTTATTCTTTAATGTAAGATTGACTTTCTTTGTTAATTTATTTGTAGGAATAAGGATTCTATTTGGGAGAATTTCGTCAAAAGATAGTGCAAGAGTTGTAATTGGCACGTTGCGAAGACAGATATTATACCTAGATTGAGGGTTTGCTTTAATTTGACGCTTGAATTTAACAATCGATATCTTTTTTACACTTTTTGTGAGTGCAGGCTGAGACTGTATGCAATCACACGCACAAATATCAGGATCTGTCGGACTATACGTGCACGAGCATGCATCGGTATTACATGAAATTCCACAATTTCCACCTGAACACTTTATTGCCATTTTAATCATATTAGCTGTCGGGATCTTTATAAATATTTATGAGTATTATTCCTCTAGTCATTTGTTTCCTTCTCTAGTGACGTACCATTGTGACACTTAACTAACTTGGAGATTAAACTACTTAATCAAATTAATATTCTACAATTGTTTATTAGATTCACTACAATGTTTCTGTAAACAAGAATGGTATCATATAAACAACCAATCATTTAGCCAGTTTTATCATTCTTTTATTTGAAGTTTATCTAGAATTTTGTCAATATTTGCAATGGGTTTATTTTTACTATCCGATATTTCTTGATGAGAAGGTGGATTTGCAAAATATTCCTTGTTATTTTCGGCAATTCTTTCATGATAAGAAGGAACCAATTCGTTCTGATAAAAGATACCGATTGGGATCTTATCACCCCATTCACTTGAAAATTGCAAAATCCTTGTCATCTTCTCATTAATTTCTGATTCGTCTTTTATCGTACCATCATACCCTGTTTCCTCAATTTTATAGATTCTAGGCATAGCCTTACCTGTCTCTTGTTTGTCCATACCCTGATACCATTCTCTAGTGTGGATGTCGTCATATGTTGGGCATGGTTGTAGAACATCCACAAACGCCAATCCCTTGTGTGTTATTGCCCGTTTTATTGTGTCTTTAAGATGTTTAACATCGTATGAATACGAACGTGCGATAAAGGTGAATCCAGAGACTAATGCTAATGCTATGGGATTTACAGAATTACTTGTATTGGGTGTTACAAGTGATTTTGTCTTTTCACCCAACCTTAACGTTGGTGAGGCCTGTCCTTTAGTGAGGCCATATACTCCATTATTAAATATCAGATACGGAATGTCAACATTTTTCCTACCTGCACCAACAAAATGTCCTGCTCCAATACCCAGACCGTCACCATCACCTCCAACGGCTATTATCTGCAGATCTGGATTGGCAATTTTCGCACCTTGGGCAAATGGTAAAACTCTACCATGTAAGGTGTGAATACCATATACATTGATGAAATGTGGCGTTTTTCCGGAACAACCGATTCCTGAAAAAATGACCGCCTTATGTCTTGGAATTTGCATTTCACTTAGTGCCATTTGAATTGCATTTAGTATTCCAAAATCTCCACAACCAGGACACCAATCATTGTGTACTGTTGTCTTATAATCAGCTAGTTTAAGTTCCGCCATCTAATACAATCCTCCTTTCATTGTTACCAGATAATATAGCCTTAAGTGCAATATAAATTTCCGTAGTGGACATTGGTCTACCATTATATTTCACAATCTTATAGTCAATTTCCCTGCCAGTGTTTTGTTGTACAAGTGATCCTAACTGCGATGTGTAGTTCATCTCTACATCAATAACCAATTTCGCATCCTTCAAGAATTTTTTCACAGTTTCGGTAGGAAATGGGTAAAGCAGACGAATTTGAATGAATTTCATTTTATTTCCCTCTTCAGATAATTTTTCTAATGCTTCCAGGATTGCACCCTTTGTGGAACCCCAGCTGATAATAACATTTTTACCATCAGAATCAAAATCATGACATACGACCATATCGTCTTGATTTATTTGTTCCAATGCTAGGTTGAGTTTTTTCATTCTCTTGTCCATCATTTTGTTCCTATTTTCAGGATCTTCAGATATGTGACCTTCTTCTGTGTGTTCATCACCAGTATTCCAGAATATCGCATTTTCTGTTCCAATTGGAACTCTCGTAGAAATAGGCGAATCGTCAAGTTTGAATCTTTGAAAATGACCTGCTGCGCCTTCACTTTGATTTCTGCCAATAGAATTCTTGAAATCCCCCCTTTCAATATTGAGATTATTGCTAAATCTCTTGCATGTTTGGATACTACTACTGATTGCCTTGTCCAGTAAATGAATTACTGGCAGTTGAAAGATTTCTGCAAAATTAAATGCCTTTATGGCATCGTAAAAAGATTCTTCAATGTCCCCAGAGGCTAATACTATTTTTGGAAATTCACCATGCCCAGCGTTAATAGCAAACAGAAGGTCGCTTTGTTCGTGTCGAGTTGGCAAACCGGTTGAAGGTCCTGCTCTCTGATACATTGTAACTACTAATGGAACTTCATTCATACCAGCCCACCCAAGTGCCTCAGCCATGAGTGAAAAACCAGGTCCGGATGTAGCTGTAGCAGTTCTAACTCCTGTCAATGAAGCACCGATTGCCATAGTTATAGCAGCAATTTCATCTTCTGTTTGCACAACGACAATGGAACCATTTTTACCATCAACCTGATCGAGTATCTGATTTGATTCTAAGAATTCACTTTCATCACTTGCCGGGGTAATTGGATAGTAAGTTTGAAATCTACAACCGCCCAGTATTTTTCCAATTGCCGCAGCCTGACTCCCTGAAAGCAATAGATAGTCCTTCAGGGCATCTTTGGGGGTTATTTTGTATTTAATATTTTTGGCATCGTATTTAGTGCCAATGTAAGAATGCGCGTATTTCGCTGCTTCTATGTTACTAGCAAGTAGTTTAGGCTTTGATCCAAAAACTTCTTGAATTGCGCTAATCAACATATCATCTTTGATACCAAGTAAAGAAATAGATGCGGATATTGCCATGACATTCACTACTCTTGAAATCTTACTAAGTTTAGGATCGTTCATATTTTTAGCTACTGTCTCTAACATTTCAAAATAAGGAAGGCCATACACCTTGCAACCTCTTGACTTTGCAAACTCAACCATTCCATTCAAATTAATGGATTGTCCAGAATCCTCTAACAATTTGCGAATTCTGTTACTAGCTTCAAAATCAATTGTAGGGACTTCCTCTAAAACTGTCTCTGAAAGAGATGAATCATAGATTATCAAGCCACCTTCAGATACTTTGTCTGCATGTCTGAAAACGGTCTCAGCATCAAATGATACAAGCACATTGACTTCTTCCAAGTGTGAATTTACGGGCTTGTCTGATATTCTTATAGTAAAATAGCTATGTTCTCCCTTGATATTAGAATAAAATTCTCTCTTTCCAAAAATATGAAAGCCTTCTTTCGCACATGTTTTGGCAAAAATATTTGCGGCCGAATCCACACCACTTCCTTGAGGTCCACCAATTAACCAAGATATAGAATTCACACTAGTCAAAAAAGACAATGACTTACTTTCTTCTCCAAAGTATTAATCAAATTATAGATATATAAAATATGAAATCTGAATTCATCCGCCGCCGGTAGCTGCGTCGTATAAACAGCATTCGCATGAATCACGTTCCCCACAATAAGGACAAGAACACGTGCATGCATCAATTGGAATCCCACAAATGTCGCACGTGACACCATCCTCGACAGAATTCTTCTCTGCAGACATCCTTGTATTATAAAAGTAAGCTAGCTAGAACTTATACTTTGCATGAAAAATTAATTTTACTAGAATCATTATTAATTAGGAACGAAAAGTACTTCACGAAATCTGATTTAAAATTCTAAAATCTAAAGAAAAGAAAATAAAAATAAAAGAGGTTGTGGTTTTAATCCCACTTACTCCACGCGGCCATCCATCTGTATGTCCAAGTATTTAGCTTCGCGCCCAATGCAGCGATTGGAACGCTGAGTACAGCTCCCGCCCCGGATCCTAGCGCCACGGGACTATTGTAGAACTTACCGACCTGAGGCTCAATCGGTGTCATGTATGGAGGCAATGTTGGCCGAGGATACTTGAATGCCATCTCAAGCGGATCTCTAACCAGCAGCAGATTTATCATGTTGAATATTGGCAATGAAAGTCCCACCAATGTTCCGCCAATTATAATGGCAGCATGTTTGTTCCTTCTTGTTGCCCAATATGTCAAATCTAGCAGCATTGCTGAAGGTATCCAAACTGGAGTTACTATGAAGTCATATGGATATCCTAGTGCAAACCAAGCTCCTTTGGCTACCCATGTATAGATAGTCATGATTGTTGCATAATATGTTGCAGTCCCTGGTACACCGGTGAATAGCATGTAATAGATTGCTCCAACTACAAGCATTGTTGACTGGGATACTGAGAATACAACAAATGATGTCCATGCCCAATCT
>DASVGC010000149.1:0-2878 GCA_036379735.1 Nitrososphaeraceae archaeon | reverse complement strand
GGTATCGAGGAGACGTTGATTTCAAATGGTTTTCATGTAGACAAATACTACCTCGTTTGATCCAAACCTGAGAATGTAAACAAATTCAATTAGATTACAATATATTGAAAAATATAGGTTATTCAAATTAAAATCTAATTTCTTATCTATAAAAAATTGAAAAAATTTTATTAATTTTGCCCAGTTTTGCAAGACTTTAAATAGTTTGGACTACCATATACTAGAATGAAATCATCGATGGAGAAATCTCCAGGATGGCTTCGAGGAGTGCAAATTGGTCTTGGAATTATTACGGTTATACTAGCCATCTATGCACTTACATTCCCTGACGATGCATTTCAGGCAGCAATAATAGTACTTGGCATAATTTTGTTAATTGTAGGCATTGAAAAGATTATTACTGGAATTTTTCTACCAGTGAAAGGAAAATGGGCTACAATAGGGTTTGGCATACTCGTATTAATTTTTGCAGGCTTTGTTCTTTCATTTCCGGAATGGACGGGAGTTGTCGTTACCACACTAGTCGGCATTGCTCTTATTTTTAATGGCTGTGCAAGAATAATTGAAGGAATTTCTGGAAGGCATTCTGGTTGGGCAAAGTTTTTCCTAATCGGTGTAGGAATATTATCAATAATAATAGGAGCTGTTGTTGTTGCATCTCCTCTGTTCGGGGCAGTCTTTGTTGGAATTATCATAGCAATAGGATTGTTGATAACAGGAATTCAAATGATAGCAGTAGGCATTGCAGGTAGAAAAATAATACCTGATTCGTCTGTTACTACTTAGTAGTCTCTAAACTGAAACACATCAACCACATGCAACTTGGCTGTAATCAATGAGGTAAGACAAGCATTGAAGTGGATGCCTCGCTGATTTATTGTTTCGTCGCGCCAGGAATCAAGAAATCAACTGCTGTAAACAAACCCTCAAGTTCCTTTGAGATCTGATCTGAAAAGACTCCTAATACTTCAAAGTCCGCTGCCTGCATTCTTCGTGTGCTAAACATTGCTAGAACCCCAATTACTTTACTTCCGTGGGTAATTGGATATCCGGCGAATGATTGAAGTTTTTCCCTTTTGGCCCAATCACGATGTCTGATTCTTTTATCGTTGATAACGTCGTTTGTGACTGTTGGTTTTCGAGTTATTACAATATTCCCTATCTTGTTAGAATCGGCCGGAACCTTTGAAAATTCACCATGTATATTTTTGTATTTTCCAGCACTGAATTTTAAAATAAGATTTTTACGTTCTCTGTCCAGTAACCAAATTCGTGCGAACTTTGCTCCAAAGTGTTTTACTAGATTCTCAACAATAAACTGGAACTTTTCATTCAAATCATGATATTTTTTTAAGGAATTGAGAATCCTGTAAGCACGCCATTTTTGATCTCTTATTTCATGGTCATCAAACAAAGTATAGGGTGTAACCTTAACCATGCTGGATTCGTAGGACCGGAAATCATCGATAAGATCGATAAACCTGTTTAGGAAATTAGAGCTTTCAAATTCATATTGCTCTACGGAATCAAAAACGAAATGACATATCCAGTCAAAATCACCCGTCATCCTTGCTGAATAAATGCAAAAATACGATTCTCCACAGTATTTCTCCAATCGGGAAATCATAACAGACGTATCGGCACGAAATTTGAATTTTAGTAGAATTGTACGATTAATCTTCTCCGATAGTAAAGCAGGATTAAGAAGTAGAGAATAGGCTAAAATTATGTTAGATTTCTCCAATCGCTTCAGTCTATGTCGGACCGTTCTATCGGTTATTTTGTAACCCATTTCTTGTAGGTATCTTGACATTTCGTACGAAGATGTACGTGAATTTTTCCCAAGCTGGGATAGCAAGAATCTGTCAATCTCATCTACCATTAAATAATGACATTTGTCATCATTATTATGTATTGCCAATTAGGAAATTATTTAGAAAATCAAGCCGTTTTTACTAAGCCGGATTGCTTAGTGAATTGCCGAATCGGCAAACTTGGATAGTTTTTCTTTCCGTAGTAAATATAAAATATTTTTACCTAAATAAGGATATGAAATTGGATTATTTTGAAATAGAACACGTGGTAGAAGAACTAGCAAAAAACTATGCGGCGCCGTGTACTACGACGTGGTTTAAGGTTACAAATAACAAGAAACCTTCGACAGAGGAGTATAGAGAAAAAGTTGTAGAATTTATGAAGCAATTTGAATCAATACTGTCAGCACAGTTGTCGGCTGGGGAGCATGCAGTATCATGTCTAGATTATGTGAAGAAACTCTTGAATACACAAATCCTACTTATCAGAAGGGGAAATAACAAAGAAGTAGAGAGACGCTTTCATTACTATGTCAATTACAACTAGTTTTGACAATTACATTGAATTGTTATTATTGAGTAGACTGACATGAAATGGGAAATGATGTAGCATGGTGAATTACGGATTAATTGCTGTTCCACTTATTGCGATACTCGTTATAGGAGGAGTAATCAGTTTTTTTGTCGTATTTTCATTTTATCCAGAAAAACATGAAAATGTGAGCATTAATGGCAAGTGCTATGAGCTGGTAGATATGGCTCATGAGAAAATTACTAATTTAACTGCAGAAATGAAAATAACAAAAATGTTACTCCAAATAAGTAAAATAGAATCCCAAAATACCCTCATACCAATAACTTTCAATGGTAAGGATACTGAAACGCAAAATTTTATAGACAAATATAATCTAGCTGTAATATCAAATATAAAAGTAATATATTTTCCAAATATCAATGGAAGTGTTGTTACCGCAAACATTACTAAAACTGATCTCCAAAGTATAGTGGGCAATCTAAGTATATCAGATGTCATCCCATCATCAAAATCTGTTGCTGGAAGTATC
>DASVGC010000148.1:0-15986 GCA_036379735.1 Nitrososphaeraceae archaeon | reverse complement strand
TTGCATGAGATGCTGATCAGTAGGAGGGTATGTGGAATGAATTATGATGCAATTCTTTTTGGCTACATTATCGAGTCTGATTTTGCTTTCTCCGTCTGCAAATACACGTAATTCGGTATTTTTATACGGCACATCCAGATCTATTGAAACCTTTTTTGCTAGAGAAGAATTTCGGTTATCTGAAATAATTAAAGTGTTGTTTTTTTGCAATGTAAGAATATGAAAATATTTTTTGAACAACTATTTAAAAGTGTTAAAATAGCTTCATGAATTCGTTATTCTGTGTATAGAATGTAAAATGTTTTCATATCTTCAGCCAAATCTACATTCCTGTGAATGGTTCTTGCTTCGTCTAAGAGAAGATTTGGATCATCATACCTTGAACTGAAATGGGTGAGAATTAACTTGCTACAATTTGATTCCTTGGCGAGCAGAGCTGCCTCAGTTGAAGTAGAATGAAATGTCTCTATTGCCTTGGCTTGGTAATCATGATTGTAAGTTGATTCAAAAACTAGGACATCACATGAATTAAAAAAATCTTTAAGTTCAGAAGATGGTCTGGTATCCCCAGATATGCCTATTTTACGACCTTTTCTTTTGGGACCGACTACTTCATTTGATTTTATTAATTTTCCATCAACAAATACGTCTTCACCATGCTGTAACTTTCGATACAATTCTCCTTTTGGAATGGAGAGTTTGGAAGCTTTCACAACATCAAATATTCCTGGTCTGGGATGCTCAGTAATGCAAAAGGAAAAGGCAGGTATTGAGTGGTCAGCACTACAACAGCTAATCTGGTAATCATCTTCAGACGCGATTACTCCTTTCTCCTCGATTGTGTGAATATCTATTTCAAACGCTAATCCAATATTGATAATACGAAAATTCTCATGAATAAACTCTCTCAATCTAGGTTCACCATAAACATCAATTTTTTTTGTGCGTCCCAAAAGTGACATCGTTTGGAAAAAACCTATTAGTCCTAAACAATGGTCAATATGCAAATGAGTTATGAAAATCTTCATTTTCTTATTTATTCCTAATTTTGATTGAAGGAAATTCTTTTGCATTCCTTCACCTGCATCAAAAATCAATAATTCCCCTCCCCTTTTAACCACTATAGATGATAAGCACCTTTTTTCAGTTGGAATGGCTGCGGATGTTCCAAGAAAAACGATCTTCATGTCGGCCATAAATATTACATCATTAAATGATCTGGTAAATTATAAGCGTTTGTTTGAACAGTAACATAAGCAAAAAAAGCATAATGATTGAGGTATATGGATTTTGTGAACATTATTTAGTTGAATTAACCTATTATCTTGAAAAAATCTTTCAAGAGTAGCTTTTGGTTTTGAGATAGAACATCATAGGATTCGATAAATTCCTTTTCTATAGATATCTGTTCTTGTAAAACAGAACGAAATTTATCAATAGTTATTGGAGTTATCGTATCGATTCCTCCAGTAGTGTAAGCGTAAATATATGCACTAATAATCTTAATTACAAATGAGGGTATTGTTTTTAATAAGAGTAAAATACTTTTTTTCATGACGTCATTACCAGAAATATTACTATTCATATTATTAAAGTAGGATTCGAGTATTGTCGTTCTGATATTTCCCAGTTCTTCAATAGACGATGCAACTAAAATTCCTGTTTCTGTCAATTCATAGAATGGAACTCCTTCTAATTGTAGTGCCTTTGGCCCACGCCTTAGTGGCAGACGACCTGCTTCTTTAACCACACCTGAGGGTATTAATACTTCATCGAGATCTTTGAATATTCCAGAATAGATATTCTGCCAAAGAATTCCATTATTTTTTGCAATTGCGTGTGCAATGGCAGTTCGAGTTTTTAATTCGGGATTTTTTTCCATTGCCAGATGAGTTATAATGCCCCTTTGTCTTTTAGCCTCACCCGTGAATTTATTTTTCTTTGTTTTAAAAGTATCAAAGATTGCAATGTGAGGTGTTTTGTGCCTCAAAGGACGCTTTCACCAGCTACTAGGAGCATATTTTCAAATTATCAACCAAGTCTTTTATATTCTAATTGCATGATTTTCTGATTATTATTTCAGTACTAGTCATAAATAGAAAAATATTCAATTTCTGTGAATTTTTATGTCAAAATTATAATTTTTGGTTAATTGCTAATTAACAAGAAATCTCAAATTTGCAAGAACCAATTTGTAGTTCATATGAAATCAATAATTGTGTGTTGATCCTTTACATCCGGTTTAAACAACAAATTTAATTCTGCTTGCAGTGTGTCTATTCTGCTAGTTAGATATTCGTTTATTTTGAATTCTGAGCAAATATTTAGTGCCGTTTGGACATACTTTTCAACGGAACCTCGTGATACAGTTTGTAATAATTCATTATGGCATTCCAGGCACTTACCTACTAATGGCATCCTTCTGTATTTTTGCCCACATTTAGTACACCGAAATGATTGTGATGAATAGGCTCTCAAATTCCCCATGATATCAGGTAGGATATGAGTCGTTAGGACCATTGCCATTACTTCGTCAGCATCAACAGCGTTAATTAATTTGGCAGTAGTTATTTGCATCTTTAACTTTTCTTCCATCGTGTTTAAGGTAGAATACAAGCTTTGTGATACATCCAACATGATGTTATCAGTGAAATGAGTAAATTTATAATCAAAGAATTGATTTGGTTGGCCCAGACGCTTTTTGACAAGATCAATATTATCGATTACATTGGTCTTTTCCATATCCCATGAAGATCTATAGAAATCCAATGGATATTTTTCATCAACATCTATGTTGTGCGCTTGCCTCTGAACTTCGTGTGGAAATACCAGAGGTTGGATAAGTAATGGTGCGTCCATTAATCCACCAATTCTATCGGGTAGATATTCCTTGGAAAAATTTAGAAAGATATCCATTAGTAACATTATAGAATCTGCATCACCATCACAATCTCTTCGTTTGGCAGAATGCCAGATTGGTGAACCAAGACATACCTGAGAATTGACAAATCCGATAACTCTACCAATTATTCCCACAGATGTATGTGGTGCTAGACCAACAACTAAGTGTCCGATCAGGTCATCTATTGAATTCATCTTGTAAAATGCTTCAATCCCATAAAATCTGGTCAATTCATCATCTACAAACTGAGCAATTTTTACGAGGTGCTCTGCAGCATGAATTGGTATTATTATATCCTGTATGAAAAGTTCTACTAGTTGTTCTGATGATTCCAGTTCATTACCTTTATGATCTTTTAGATATCCGAGAGTCCTCAGTTTTGCAATATCTGTTTTGATCCATCTTGGTTTGAAGTGAGTGAGAGGTTCATTTGTTGCGTCAAAACGTATGGTTCCATCCTTGAATGTATAGAGATTGTGTTTCTGTCTAAGAATTCCCTTTTCTAGAGGTTCTGCGCATCTATTCTTACCCATTAAGGCCTTAACTCCTTTTAAGGGCTCAAATGGTTGTATGCTAAGATGCTTTTTTGCTTTTTCAACTGCAAGTTTGAGAGGATAACTTGTTGGCGAATGTGTTTTTAATCGATTTCCGCAAACAGGGCAAACTTCTGTTGATTCATCACCATTAGCTTCGTACTTGCAGCTGGAACACATTATTCTAATGGGAGTATTAGAGCTACAATCTTGACAACAAACAGAAATGGACGGCGATTTACAATTGATGCAAACTCTGTTTGCAATTTCAATATAAAGTGGTTTTTGCATTGCTTTTAGAATATCTCTAGTCGGACCACCATTGGTACCTATTGGGAATAGGACATGAACGGGAGGTTTCATTTTTCTATCAGCTGCTTTTTCCGGTCGTCCCACACGAACAGCAATTGAAGAAGAGAATTTTTCTTTTATACTAATCTTTAGTAACTTAGAAACACGATCTAAAATATATGTTTTAATAAAATTCGGATCAAAGTCGGAGGGAATTGTTGATCTTAAGAAGAAATCAAGATCAGGTCCATATTCCAGGCATCTTGCCGTCAACATAGTTAGAATGTAAAGTTGATCAGGATCATCGATTCTTATTTTGGTATTATCGAAACAAAGCGAATGAGATATCCCAAGTTTTTCAAAAATTTCCTTTATTCTAGAATCATTAGTAAAGAGCTTTTCATTGGTGTTTTTTATTATCTCTTTGTGCTCCAGTAAGTTGATTATTAGACTCTTAAATTCGTCTTCTGTTAAAGCACTCCAATAAAAAACATATCCAGGATAAAATGGAATATCAAAATCTTGACTAATTTTGAATGCTTCGATAACGGATGGCCTTTTTTCCAATGGATATTTTGTTAACTCAATCAATCTTTGACTATCAAAACTTGTCCGGTATGAATTTGGATCAGTTTTGCTTAGATTATCATCAAGTTCTAGGGCCCAGATTTCTTCTACATAGGATGAGGGAAGTAACTGGGTGTTGTTTTCGAGAAAGTCTCCGTAGCTTATCAGGATATCTCCAAGATAGATAATTTTTTCAATCTTGTTGGCTACTGATTTTGCGTCGTCAATTGTTTTTACCTTCATGACACTCCCATCACTTAGTTTTACAATTGGTGGTTCGATACTGTCTACTAGAGCTATAGTAGAAGCCTTACCTGGTGCATCGATTTTTATTTGCGTACCAACAGCGATTGCATAATTTAGTAAAATTGGAATTGTTGGATGAATTCCAATCGTGGAAAATCCTGTATTACAGCTTCTTCCATAACGCAATCTAAAACCGCCAATTTTTTTCTGCATTGAAAGTACAGGTCTTCCAGTTATGACTTCGGTCATTCTGTGGGATACTGTGTCATCTTCTGGAGTTTGAATAGCTCCTTCTAGATTCTTAAGCCAATCCCATCCTTCCAATTTTAAGGTCTCAACAATCTTCAATAGCTTTCGACTTCTCCCTATCAAACCATCGTTCATCACTCTAAGTGCACCACCACGCACTCTATTGGTAGCAACTCTCTGAAGATTTCTATGACCTATTACTTCTACAGGATCCGTGTCCACTCCATCAATTTCTACAGGAAGGGAATCTATACAACGTATAACGTCCTTATCAGAAACTTTGAATTGGAAGCTGCCAACCTCCCTTTCATAAATCCTCAATTCTTCAACATATCTACTAATTTCGTCATCAAATGAATTTGCAACATACTTGTCTAATCCAATAACTTTCCTGACATGATCTGCAATAAGCATCGTTACTGCAGCTTCAGTTCCTCCTGCGGATCTTATTGGTCCAGCAAATGAAACGGACAAATATTGAGTCCTATTGGCATTTGTCTTTATCTTAACATCATAAATGCCCTGCAATGGTGCCACTGTGACACCTTCTGTAACTACGGATAGTCCTACTCTTACTGCATTGTTTAGTTTCTCCTTAATAGTTGTTCCTCCATATTTGCCGAGGACTATTTCTTCGGATATCTTTAAGGCAGTTTGTTCTTTTCCCAGTTTTGGAAGAAGTGTTCTTAACCTATTTGAAATGTCAATTTCGTGTATTTTTGCTATTCTGTCTGGTAAATCATACCCAATCTGGGATTCTACTTTTTCGGAAATATCAAATCCATGTTCTTTAGCTTTTTGTGCAGTAGAGATTGAATTTTCAATATATTGTGAAATATTCTTGTGATACTTTACATAACTTGCAGGAATCTGTACATCATTGCTTTCCCTAGTATTGGTACTCAATTTCTTATTGCTTTCATTATATTAACAAATTCTGATTCCCAGTCCTTATCTCTTTCAATCATGGTTCCAATAACAATGATGTCGGCGCCTGCATCTGATATTTTTTTAGCCGTTTCAGCTGAATTAATTCCCCCGCCAACAATTAAAATTCCCTTGTAGAATTTTCTTACAATGCTAACCATCTCAGGTGGAATATTCTGTGAGGCTCCTGAGCCAGCTTCGAGATATAAAAAACGCATACCCATGTATAATGCTGCCAGCGCGTACATCACAGCAATATTTGCCTTGCCGAATGGAATTGATTTGGCTTGACCTATGAACCATGCAGTTGAACCGTCACCTATGATAAGATAGCCTGTTGGAATGGCTTCGATGTTATACTTGTTGACGACCAGTGCCCCTTGTGCCTGAGCGCCCGTGATATAATAAGGATTTTCAGAGTTAAGTAAAGAGCTAAACAATATTGCATCTGCAGCTGGTGATATTCCTGTGACATTCCCTGGAAACAAGATGATGGGGAGCTTGACATTACTCTTTAACTCCGTCACAAAGTTTGATAATTCAATTTGATCTGATGTTGATGAGCCACCGACGAGGATTGCAGAAGCTCCAAGTTGTTCTAATCTTTTAGCAAGCTCAATGGTCTTCGAAGTATTTTCAGAATCGATAAGTGGAAAGCATAAGGTTTTTTGTTTCTTGATTTCGTCTAGAATGTATTTTTCGGTGCTTCGTAATTCCATCATTTCTCACAAAGTAATTACTCGTATAATAATAATCTCATTAGAAATCATCGGCATCTTCACTAGAGGGAATTGAATTCAAATCAATACAATAGGTTAATAATGTACTATACAAATTTGTATAGTAAATGGAAAACAGCAATTTAAATTATGCATCAATTTTGAACCATTTTATTGCAAATTCTATATTAACTGAAAAACAAACATCAATTATTTATAATAAAATTATGAAGTCAAAACCCACTAAAGAGATGAGTTCTGGTGCTTATTATCGACAATTAGCACAATGCAGAGCGAAGATTAGAAGGATTGTTTATACACTTTTGCTGTTGCGTTTGTTCAGTGTTTTCGATACTGAAACATTTTCTGTCTTGGATCAACTAAATAATCAATTGAATGTGATGTTGAGTAAGCGAAGTGATGAAATTGATATTACTACAATGAATAATGTCACTACATTGATTGACGATGTGATAGCAAAGTTGGTATTGATATAGAAAAATAGAAATATTTTAATAAATATGATACTTAATCACATGATATCACATGAATTTGTTTGATCTTAACTTTCAATATACGATATCAGACATCATAATCTCGATCACACTTTTCGTATTGTCATTTGTTGCCTTTTTCTATTTTGGGTTTTTCAGAGATTCTAAGGAACGTGAAAAGGAGAATCATAAGTTCAAAGACATGTTAATTGAGGGATATTTCCATAAGTTTGATGATTACAATGAAATTATTTCAGATATTCGTACCAAATTGGATATGATGGAAATAAAAGTAAATTCTGTGGATAACAGTGGGAGACAAAACGATAATGTTAATACCGGTGATATGGATTCTAATAAATCACAAAATATATCACACTCACTGATACCTGTGACAAAAGATGTGATTGTCACTCATAGTATGGATGAAGAATCAAGAGTGAATACTGTTGATTCCATACTCAAGATGCTTGAGGTCCCACTGACTTCTAGAGAAATTCAGAGAAGAATTAACAAGTCACGTGAACATACATCTCGATTGTTAAAAAAACTATACTCTGAAAACATAGTAATGAGAGATGGGAGTACTAGACCTTTCAAATATAAAATTACAAACGAAGGTCGTAAACTGTTGGAACGGACAGCAAATTCGAGTCATTAGGTTTCTCATAATTCTCTCGAAAATTACTAAGGTTTTGTTTAATCAAAGCATATACCCATTGTTTGCCATTTTTTGATCTGTTAAGTTGTTTCTTAAAGTAAAATCTAGATAAGTAGATAGAGATTACACTCAATTGAATAGATTCGTAATACAAATCCTGGTAAATTCTTAGTATATCAGAGGAGGTAAATGTGTGATATCTAAAATTCTCAATAATCAAATTCCATAATTTGGAACCTAATTTCATGTCAGTTTCTCTACGTTCAATGCTACCATCATAGTTACCCTCGATGGAGTTTTTATCAAATAATTGAATGAATTCCATTACATTTAGTAGCTTTTCTTTTGTCAGAGTGCCCTGTAGGGTTAGATTGTATTTTTCTCCATTCTCGTCTTCCAATTCAATTTTGATCTTCCTCCTCGCAGCTGACAGATCGAGACATGATATCACATCACACTTAACAATTAAAGTGATTAACAAGTTAACTAAGAGCTCAGCTTTTGTTAACTCAAAATTTGTGCTATAATTTAGATGTCTTCTAAGATCTGTAGTTATCATTTTTCCACCTGCTTTGTACAAATATTTTCCAGTCGAAATAAAGGGGTTAATTTGTCTACTTAACAATGTTGATTTCTGTTAATTGGCCTCCAATGGAAATAAAGGGGTTAATTTCACTTCTTTTTTATCAATCATATTAACAAACATAACATTTGTTAGTTCCACCCCTGCATTTCTCTTTGAAGATTGATTCAATTCTAATCATCTTTCATGAGATATAACAATTAACAAACAAAACAAACAAAATTGATTTAGGCGTTTTTATTTTATATACATCCCACTTACTAAATGATTTTATTATATTGAGATACAGGAGAAAAAGAGGGGTGTCAGAGGTGTACTTGTTTGGATGATGACATCTTAGATACTATTTTTGATAGCGCGATTAAAAACAAAAACATAATCAAAAATAGACAGGTATTGACTATTGATTACGTACCTGATAAGCTGTTGTTTAGAACTAAAGAAAGTACAGCAATTGCGCAGTCATTATCTGTTATACTAAAAAAAGGACGTCCGTCTAATTTGTTGATTTTTGGAAAACCAGGAACTGGGAAGACTGCAGTGGTAAAGAACGTTATTGACCACCTTCATAACAAGACCAAAGAATTGGATATTAATTTAAGAGTTCCATTTATCAATGCAAAAAATTCAAACACACCATACAAGATCCTGTACGAAATTGCAGAGTTATTGGGTATCAATAAGGAGGAAAGAAAAATGCAGGTCTATTTTACCGGACTGTCAATGAGCGAAGCAACCGATAGAATTCTTGATTTTATAAGACGCAAGTCCATCAAAGTTGTACTTGTCATAGATGAAATAGATTCTCTTGTAAATAGGAAAGGTGATGACATACTGTATAACTTTACAAGAGCTAATGAAAGGATTTCCTCAGATCAGTTCATTAGTTTGATAGGAATTTCAAATAGCTTAACATTCAAAGACAAACTAGATCCACGAGTAAAGAGCAGCTTGAGCGAAGAGGAATTGGTTTTTAACCCATACACTATTGAGCAATTAAAGCAAATTCTAATTGATAGATGCAAATTAGCCTTCCATGACAATGTTATCCCAAGTGGCGTAATCAATCTGTGTGCCGCAATTGCAGGTAGAGAAACGGGTGATGCTCGGAAGGCCATAGATCTTTTGAGGGTAGCTGCTGAAATAGCAGAAACGTCAATGACAATGAAAATTAGCGAGGATCATATTAGAAGTGCACAACAAAAAATTGACAGCGACACCAATTTCGAGATCCTGAGGAATTCAACTTTACATACCAAATTAGTAATACTTGCAATAATAAAATCCAAGAACGGAAGTACAGGAGAAGTTTACACAATCTATCAAGATTTTTGCTTACGAATTCAACAGGAAGCGCTAACACAAAGAAGAATGACACAAATTGTCGGTGAATTGGATCAACTAGGATTAATAACAACCAATATAGTTAATCAAGGCCGCTATGGTAGAACTCAAAGAATAAAACTGCATATTCAAATCTCATCAGTAAAAGAAGCTATGAAAAGCGATCTGATATTATCCCCTTTTATAGGCAACGTTAATTGAAATCTTTCTTAAATGACTGAAGGTTTCCTAGATTAACCAATATGCATATTCCGGGTGTTGGAGTAATCCCCATAGTTTGTTGAAATCTTGTTTGCCTTTGCCATGCTCCCGAATTTACTATCAGTGTACCTTTGTATCTTCCTACTTCTGTCATATGCACATGCCCAGCATGAAAAATATCAGGTACATCTTCAATTACCAGCATATCTTCTGACTCCGGAGCTATCGGTGTACGGTTACCATAAATTGGTGATAGATGTCTGGATTTTAGTAAAATTTTCATAGCTTCCACTGGTTTGGAATAGCTTACCCCAGGGACCGTGGCAATTACATCATCTAGGCTTTGGCCATGAAACATCAATAGTTTAACTTTGTTTAATTCAACAACCGAGGGATTACCTATAAGACTGAAATTTTCAAGAGGTTGAAAATCTCGCAAATTTGTTAAAGCTGTCTGGGGTAGAGCTCGCCTACCTGGGTCATGATTTCCAGGGATTAGGAATACATGCATCCGCTTTGGAATTTTTTGTAGCAAAGATGCCGCATAAGATAATTGTTTGTTCATATTCATATCAGTCAATTCTCTGTCCTGGTTTGGATAGATTCCAATTCCATCAACTATGTCTCCTCCTACACAAACATACTTGATCTTTCTTGCAATCTCATCCTCTGATGATAGCCAATTTAGAAAATCATTAAACTCCTTTTCCATGAAGTATTTACTACCAACATGCAAATCTGAGATTAGTGCTACATAAGACTCTGTTCCTGATTTGGGTGCAACATGCTCAGGTATGTCTGGGAAAATAATATCCTTTATCACAAAATCATTTGAATTTCTTTTGCTAAGTGAAATTTCTAACATTAGCATTTGATCTAAAACAAGCGATGAAGCTTCCTTAATCAAATCCCGTGATTTGCAGACTACAGGTATGCTACCAGTAGTATCATCAATTATAAGCTCAACATCGTTTTTTCTATTCCTTTTAGACATTATCAAACCAGCGAGAAAAACAGAATCAACAAATTTTCCCTTCTCATTGTCATTTTCTAAAGAACTAACCCTGGATTTATTTCGAAGATCCTTGATCTGTTTTATTTTTCTTATTTGTCTGCTTTCAGAACGAATTGATAATATTTTCAAAGTTTTTCTATAACGACTTTCAAATAATTTAACAAAATCCTTATCATTTTCAGAGTTTATCTTGTAAGTAGGATCAAAGATAATTTTGTAATTCTCTGAATTGCTATCTGACTTTGGCTTTGAATTCATGTTAGTTATTACGGGGTCATCAATTGTGCGATTTACGTCACTAGATATCGCATTCTTTATATCCTCAATCAAGATTGGAGATTTTTTCTTGAACTTATTTTTAGCATCAACAATTGTCTTGATTATTTTTTCCACATCACAATCAAGTGATTTGAGAAAGGCAAAAGCATCAGGATGAACTTGGTATCCCTTATTTATCGCATAAATCAATGCAACAGACACTGAATCCAAGTTTAATTATTGAAAAGAACAATCATAAATGCTAAAAATGTTTTGTTTTAAGCATAGATTATTAAAAAGCAAACGTTGTGGTTGAAGCATGCAGCCATATAACTTCAAAAGAAGAATTCTATATCTTTTAGTTGGCATCATAGCTTTCTTAGTTTTCTTTACAATTGGCACATTGGTCACTTTCGATGAATCTACATCACAAGAATTAAAAGAACAGTTTCAGAATAAAATCAAAAATATTGATAGTCTAGGCATTTTCTTCAATAACTTTCTAATATCGATCTTGATGTTTATTCCCGGTATTGGAATTGCGTTTGGTCTTTTTTCAGGATTTAGTACAGGTAATATTTTCGTGATAATTACACGAGATTTACCAATACAAATACCACCATTACTTGTCTTTTTGACAATATTTGGAATAATGGAACTCATTTCGTATGGTATAGCAATATCTAGGAGTTATCTGCTACTGATTAGCATAGTAAAAAGAACTAACATTAAAGAAAATCTTATTTATGCTGGAATTGAAATTGGCATCGTTTCAATAATTTTATTTGTTAGTGCAATTATTGAATGGGATTTAATAAGACAATCTGGCGGTCTTAATTTCGCAGAATAATACATATTCAAGAGAAAGCTAAGGAGTATTTCATTCAAATTCTAAATATGTTTTACGCGTAACCTGATCAATCACCATTACAGACATTGGACTAAAATTCCTTCCTTCAAGTTCACTAAGTCTGCCCTTAAACAGCTTTTCTTCTGCGGTGGTCAAAAACTCAAAAACCCAAACTATCAAACTGGAAGTATCCACACCCTCCTTTTTGAGAAATAATGCTATTTCTGACTGCATGAAATTTTTCTCTGCATTGTTATTCCACGGCCTTGGCACTAATATCACACTCTTCTTGTCTTCAATCGCTTTTACCAATTCTCTTTTTTTGTGCTCAATACTCTCAGTAACATGAAAACTGATGACCGTCGACTTATCCAACGGAATTTTTGCCTTTGCAGCTGCTACTTGAATAGAACTTATTCCAGGCATCAATTCTACATTATCGTTACCAAAGATTTCTAGTAATCTATCAACAACTTCTGACTCTGAAAAGTTTACATCACCCGTGAAAGGAATTGTACAGAACTCGTTTTCTTTCATTTTCTTAAACACCTGTTTGTAGGTATCGTCCTGATCTTTCATGGTCACTTCATAAACCTGATGAAAATGAGGTACGATTAAATCTCGTATTATCGACAATGTATACTTGTAACCTATCAAATACTTGGATTTTCTTATTCGATCTTTTGCTAGATCTGTCAAATACTTTGATGAGCCTGGACCAACTCCAATAAGAAATAACTTCTTGTCTTTGATTCGATCTTCCGTCACAGCTTTAGTTATTATCCTGTGTATTTTATTTGCTTTCTTTAAATCCTATATGTTTCAAAAACAAAACATAGAATCAATCAGTCATTACGTCTTATATAGAGTTATTATTGGATTCCAATCCACATGGTGAAACTGTAATGGATCCTTTGCAGGATATTTCACCCAACCCTTTACTATTGCAAAGTTGTAATTTTTCTGCTTATTTTCAATGTTGGCCTTGATCTTAAGTTCCGTACCCCATCTTTTTTCCAGAAAATACATATCTGAAATTTGTGAAAAAGGAAATACGATATTTTGATTGCTTTTTTCCAGATCATTCCTTAATTCAGTAATACCATAACCTTCCACAGGCAAGAAAACATTCTTGTTTTCCTTGAATCGTATGAGCTGTCGCTCTGAGTGAACATGATGAACCCTGTATGACATATTGGTTTTTGTTATGAATATCAGATTTTTTTCCGTCGCTACAAGCATGCCTTCTCTTTTCCTTTTCATAAAACCATCCTCTCCACCCCAAATCCACATCAAATGAGCTTTAATCTGCTCATTCCAATCCAACAACATTTACAATTCCTCAATATCATGGATTTATTTTTTTCATCAATAAATCCAAAATGCATGGTTCATTGTGCAGATTATGCAAGCCTTTTAATACAAAAATGTCAAATTACACATCTAAATGATAGAGCAGGAAAGCTCAGCAAGATTTGAAGATGAGCAAGACGCATTGGAAATAAACCTCCAGGGGAAAACTCTCCGCGAAATGAGGGACAGAGCATTAGAAAATATAGAGGAATTTTGGGCTCAACAAGCTAATAACTTGATATGGAATCGAAAATGGGATAAGATTCTAGAATGGAATCCACCTTTTGCCAAGTGGTTTACAGGAGGCTTGTTAAATGCGTCAGTAAATTGTCTTGATAAGCACATTAACAGTGGTACAAAAAATAAAGCGGCAATAATATGGGAAAGCGAATCCGGTGACGTTCGTACTTTTACTTATAATCAACTGTATGTGCAGGTAAATAAATTTGCAAATGCTTTGCGTAATCTAGGAATCAAAAAAGGTGATAGAATTACCATTTATCTTCCTATGGTTCCCGAATTGCTAATTTCCCTGCTGGCTTGTAGTAGAATAGGAGCCATACACATCGTTGTATTTTCCGGATTCAGTTCACAGGCGTTAACTGATCGTATTAATGATTCAAAATCTAAAGCAATCATAACAGCCGATCAAGGCATAAGGCGTGGAAAAACACTTGAATTGAAAAAAATAGTTGATAATGCCATTGCAGCAACCCCCTCTATCGAACATGTAATTGTCCTTAAGAGAGGAACTGGTGAAATCAAAATGAATGAAAAAGATCTCCTATGGGATGAATTAGTAAAGAAAGAAAAATCTTACTGCAGGCCTGAATTTGTAGAAAGTACTCATCCACTCTACATCCTGTACACTTCTGGCACTACCGGAAAGCCAAAGGGTGTATTGCATAGTACCGCAGGTTATCTTACTCATATTCATGCTACCGCAAGATGGGTATTTGATTTTAATGATGAGGATATCTTTTTCTGTACTGCAGACATAGGTTGGGTAACAGGACATAGCTATATGGTATATGCTCCTTTGATGCACGGAGTGACAAGTGTTATCTATGAGGGAACACCTGATTTTCCGACTCCCGATAGATACTGGGCACTAGTAGAAAAGCATAGAGCCACAATATTGTATACTACTCCAACTGCAATCCGCATTTACATGAAACACGACCTGTCGATCCCTAATAGTTTTGACATGTCTTCATTGCGTCTATTAGGTACCGTGGGTGAAGCAATTAATCCCGAGGTATGGTTATGGTATTTTAGAGTGATTGGAAAACAAAAATGTCCCATTGTTGATACTTGGTGGCAGACAGAAACGGGTGGAGCAATGATAAGTCAATGTTTGGGTATTGATACGATACCAATGAAGCCCGGGTCCGGCACTTATCCAGTTCCAGGAGTTGATATTGGGATAGTGGATGAAAAAGGGGCAGACGTTGAACCCAATAACAAAGGTTACTTAGTTATAAAAAGACCATGGCCAGGCATGTTAATGAGTCTGTGGAACAACGATGACAAATACGTTAATACATACTGGAGCAAGTTTAAGGGATATTATTATTCAGGTGATTTTGCTCTTTTAGACAAGGATAATTATATTTGGTTACTGGGCAGATCGGACGATGTACTCAAGATTGCTGGTCACCGACTAGGTACTATGGAGTTAGAAAGTGCATTTGTATCATTTGATGCAATAGCAGAAGCAGCTGTAATCAGTAAACCCGATGAGGAAAAAGGAGAGGCCATAGTGGCATTTCTAGTACTTAAGGCGGGGTACAAAGAGTCCCCAGAAATGAGAACGAATCTTGTCAATCATATTCGAAAGACAGTAGGCCCGATTGCTACACCAAGTGAAATTCATTTTACCAACAAGTTACCAAAGACTAGAAGCGGTAAGATAATGAGAAGATTATTAAAATCAATTAGTACAAACTCTGACATCATAGGTGACACCAGTACACTCGAGGACGAAGCTTCAATCGAAGAAATAAAACAAGTCTATAAAGATTTCCAAGATATCACTAAACACTGATTAATGCAGCCAAGGATTCAGTACTATGATTTTTTATATTGAAACTAACTTTATCTTTGAATCCCTTGTAATGTTATGATAGTCGATGAATCCTGTCGTTGCTGCGAGAACATATTTTGCTGATATCGTGTTCTTATAGGTACATTGTGATGCATCTAAAGCATTCATACACCGCATTGCGTCTTCTTTAATATAGACAATATTACCCGCATCATCGAACCAAATTAGGTCCAAATTAAATTGTATATTTAACAACCACAAGGAATACAGGTCGGGTTTATCATAAACAAGAAGAAGCGCAGAATTAAGAGGGAGTTCCTCGCTTCTAAAAGTTAACCACCTTTGTCGTTCGGCAGGAGTTTCAGCAATTTCCGTGCTTATTGAATGATTGTTTATAACTATAGTGCCTTTCGAAAATTCAATATTCCTATTTTTAATCCCCTCTGGAATGAATGTCAAGCCCAAAACACCCAAAATTACACATCCAACAATGACTGGCAGAAGGACTGTGATTTTACGAACCACGTGTAATCCTCTCCAAAAATATAATTTCTACCTTTTGGTCAGATTTTCCACATTGCAATTCGACTCGCAATTTAGAATTTTATATCGGTGTTATAAAATAGCACAGTGTTTAAATAGTTTCGACATTACTTCTGTTTCAGTGAATTAAATGCCAGTAGCAATACTTCCAGATGTTAGCGAACAACATTGTATCGGCTGTGCTCTTTGTGTCGAAATCTGTA
>DASVGC010000147.1:0-7556 GCA_036379735.1 Nitrososphaeraceae archaeon | reverse complement strand
AGTTACTTCCGGTCGGAACATGCCCATGCCAAATAATTCTACCCACTTTCCAAGTTTGTCTATATACACCATTGATTGTAATGATGGTTCTGTGTATGGAAAGTATGTAGGCCAAAACTTTACTTTGTTCAATCCAAGTTTAGAATAGAATTGCTTTTGTAGACCCATTAAATCTCTCAAGTTAACTGATTTACCGATTACAATTCCCTCAATCTGATGAAATTCCATTAGATGTTTATAAGACATTTTTTCATTTCTAAAAACTCGTCCTATTGAGAAGATTCTTCCTTCAGTCAACTTACTTTCTGAAAGATATTTTACGGTTACCGGAGTCGTATGGGTACGTAGAACTGTTTGTTTTGATTTTTCAATGTCCCAATCGTAATTCCATTCCATCGCGTGAAAGTTCGATACCTTTTTACTGATAATAGGATCAATATTTTCATCAGTCAAGTTTGATATGTAGAATGTATCTTGCATATCTCTTGCGGGATGATCCTGTGGTGTAAATAATACATCAAAATTCCAAAAACATGATTGAATAGTGGACCCTTCAATTTCAGAAAATCCCATTGATATGAAAATTTCTCTAATTTCACTAATTATATCTGTAAGAGGATGCGTCCTTCCCATAGCATAGGAACGTACAGGAGAAGATACATCTATTTCGGTGAATTTCTCATTTTTCCATTTTCCACTATTCAATATTTCAACTGTAATTGCACCTATCCCATCCTGTTCGTCGCTCTTGATACGAGGTCCCACCTTTTTACCTTCGTCTGTAAGTGAAATGTCAAAAGATTTTTCAACTGTTTCTTTAAGGTACCCTGGGCGCTTTTTTAAAAGGCTGTATACACGTAATTCCTGATCAGCTAGTTGTGAAAGCTTGATTTTTTTTAGATTTGAGATTTTCTCTAAGAGAGCCTCTTCATTTGAAAGTTTTTCGGAATTTTCTGTTAGATTCAGACTATCTGAAACCTTAGTCAACCAACCATTTCTAAGAGCATTCTGTATCCCAACACTAAACTCAATGTTAGATAACTTTGATGTCTTGGCAAGATCGCCTATCTTGATGGTTTTTTGGCCTTTGTTTTTTATCGAATCTACTATTCTTCTTTCTGGTAATGTTAAATTAATTAAATTATCTTTTTTATTCTTTGGAGAACTATCATTAGATTTTTCTGATATTAGTTGAATGACTGAATCTTTGCTGGTAGACACGGACACCAATCCTTTGTACTTTAACCATTCAATCCCACGTCTTACGTTATCCAGCGAGAGGTTTGTGTTTAATGCTAATGTATCGATATCAATTTCATCATGCTTTACAAGTGATAGTAGAATTTTTTTCTCTATTTTGTGCAAACTTAATTCCGTCATTTAAATATGGATCTGACATTGATGGAATACTTTTTAAACGTTTAAAGCTCTCGAATCATGTATATATAAGAAAATGAGTGATTCATCTAAAGAGGATTATTCTGATGATTTTGAAGTAACCCCCTGGAAAGTAGAGGGGTCTGTAGATTATGCTCGATTGATTAAAAAATTTGGAACGCAGGAAATAACTGATGAGTTGCTCGAAAAACTCAAGTCACTCACAGGCGAATTACATCCATTACTCCAACAAAAATTCTTTTTCTCCCACAGAGATCTTGATTGGATATTAAATAAATACGAAAACAATGAAAAGTTCTATTTGTATACTGGAAGAGGACCATCTGGGATGGTTCACCTTGGTCATTTGATGCCATGGTTTCTCACCAAGTATTTGCAAGACAAATTTGATTCCAATCTTTTGTTTCAAATTACCGATGACGAAAAATTCTTGTATGGAAACAAGACAATGGAAGAGATCAACAAGTATGTTTATGAAAATATCCTGGACATTATTGCAATAGGTTTCAATAAACGTAAAACCAAGATAATCGTTAACTCAAAGCACATTAAACATCTTTATTCAACTTCATTAGAAATAGCAAAAAGGATCACATTTTCAACTGCAAAGAGTATCTTTGGCTTTACCAATTCAACTAATATAGGTATGATTGGATTTCCTCCTCTTCAAGGGGTTCCATGTTTTCTTCCTTCAATAATTGAAGGCAGACCTACTCCTGTTCTCATACCTGCTGCAATCGATCAAGATCCCTACTGGAGGTTAACCCGAGATATTGCAGAAAAAATTGGATTTTATAAGCCTGCACAAATCCATAGTAAATTCTTACCAAGTCTACAAACTGTGGGTAAGATGTCATCATCAGACCCTGATACTGCCATATTCACTACGGATGATCTAGATATAATTGAAAAAAAAATATCAAATACGTTCACAGGAGGACAGCCAACAATTTCACTACAGAAAAAATTGGGTGGAAACCCTGGAATATGTTCTGTTTTTTCATATCTCAAGTATATGTTTGATACACCTAGTGAATCTAACGAGAGGGAACTAAGATGTAGAAGTGGAAATCTTCTTTGTGGAGAATGTAAACATGATTTATCAAATCACTCAACTTCATTCATATCAATATTCCAGGAAAAGAGGGAAAAGGCCAAAGACTTGGTCTCCGATTTCATGTATAGTGAGGATGGATGAATAGTTGGATAAGGTCACAAAATTCGAGTGTCTTGATTCATATGAGACGGAAAAATTAGGGAGTATGTTGTTACCAGATAAAGATAGCGTACATTTTGTTGTTGAAGCGGTAAAAATCGTTGACAATGAAATTGTTCTAATGTTGAAGGATAAATCATGTCATGCTGTTCTGATGAAAGATAACATTAACGCAGTAAAATTGAGGGAATTTGTTAGAGAACTACTATTGGGCCCCATGGTAGTTATAAAGACGTTTGGTGAGGAAAACATATTGAATGTTGTTCATGAGATGTCATGACATTTGTTTGTTAATGATAAACTTTAGTTGAATTGAATTGAGGTATTAATATAAGGTTAATTTGTTCCCATTTACGTCTATTTTACCTTCACGTATTCTTGTTGATGAAATCACTTTACCTTCTTTGTCCTCTACCAAAGGAACAAGGATTATCTCTAGCTGTGGCATTTCTTTTGACTTTCTTAATTTATTTATCTTGATACAGTTTTCCAAGGAGGATTCTGTAGTAATAATTCCCTGTACATCCCTTGTCAATACCGTAGGGCCATAGAAGTCATTAAGTTCATAAATAGAAAAGTTAGATTTCTTGAAATTCTTATCTATGAATTTCTCTAAATTTTCCCGTCGCAAGTCATAACTGTTAATAATTTTCTTCTGCTTTCGTCTGGCGTAACTATCACTGCTTACTCCAATAATGACCTGCCGTCCAACTTCGAAAGCCTTTAGCAAGAGCTTGTAGTGGCCTTTATGCAAAATGTCAAAAGTGCCACCGGTAGCTACAATGTTAAACATCAATGGTCAGTTTTCAAAATTATTTTCGACTTGAATTACTGACCCTTTTGGAATATTTTTACACACTGCGGAGGACATACATTTTCACAAGCCATACAGAAAATGCAATCTTTTTCTCTTATCATGAAAGGTTTTTTCTCTGATGCAGGATGACCTGGTGTATCTAACCACTCGTAAACATTTACGGGACAGGCCTCGATACATGCACCGTCAGCAACACAAATGTCGAAATCAACCGTAACTTCAGTTCCCCAGATACCAAGCTGTCCTGGTGCGTCAACAGGACCCCAAACCTTAATTCCTTGGAATGTTCCTGTCACCTGGCGTTTTGATTTGAATTCAGGATCTATAGGACCTTCTATCTTTGAATAACTTGTCCCATTACCTGTTAGAGAAATAGTAGTTTGTCCACCCGGAGCAGGTGCAGCAGCTGCGGTTGATTGTTGAGGTGATGGAGATGCAGGGGTTTGAGAAGGAGATGGTGTATTAGAAAGGGAAGGTTGAGCAGTAGGAGTTGTTTTTTGAGGCACCTGAGGAACAGGGGTTGGTATGTTTTGCCTCTTAACGGAACAGAGCTGATCATGAACATCCTTCATACTATCCAGCGTTACCTGGTTACTATGTAGCAAAAGTGTACCACAAGATTCGCATATGTATTCCATATTAGCAGACAGTATTCCATAAATAGGAGTCCCTTATCAATTTTGTGAACCAGTTTAATAATCCTATTTTGAGCTGAACTGGAAAATCTAGGGCATATCCTTATTTTGTCAATTTCGTCCAAAATAAAAAAATACCCATTCATTTTCAATGCTATGTTAATTGTCGGGATTGGGTCTTAGCTATTGGAAGGAAGTCATTGTGGTATTAAGAAGTATAATCCCAGTTTACGATAAAGTCAACAAGAGTATTTCTCTGGGTCAGGATGATAAATACCGAGAACTAGGCATGAAGGATGAAATTCATCCAGGCGACCTTATTTTAGACGCAGGTTCGGGATTTGGTAATATGTCCTCAAAAGCTTTGGAGATACTGAACGGAAATGCGAGGATAATTTTGCATGATCCAATACGCGAGATGCTAAACTATGCCCAAGATAAAAAAAGTCAAAGGCTTAATCTCTCAAGTGGCGTGTTTGAAAATATGCCGTTTAAGGAGTCGTCAATGGATGCAGTCTTGTGCGGATATTCTCTACGCGATTCCTTTTCGTTAGTTGAGGCCATCTCCGAAGTACATAGAGTTCTCAAAAATGATGGTAGATTCATAATTGTGGACATAGGTAAGCCTGACAACATTGTGTTTAGAACCTTCGTATCATTTTATCTGAAATATATCCTGGGAATAATTGCGTACTCTGTTTCTGGTAAAAGTGGTTTGAGATTCAAAACATTATATGGGACTTTCTTGCGATGGCCAAAGAATTCTGTCTTAAATGAACTCTTATTGGATAAATTTTCCAAAGTTAAATTTACAAAAAAAATGTTTGGAGGTGCAATAATTGTTGTGGCATACAAATAATTCACTTGTATCACATGAAAGTCAACCCTAGATTCATTGAGAAAAAGTAAATGTTAGCTATTCAAAAACCAGATAATTCTCTACCTGTCTATTTATAGAGACATTTCATTTTAATTTCACGTTGAATTATAGAAGTGCCACTGATATCATTGCGATGATATTGTTTACTGCAATTAATGGTGAAAAGAAATCATCCATAATGTCCAAGGCACATTTGAATTATAGACAGATAAAAAAATACATAAAAATTCTAGTGATTAACGACCTGGTCATAGAGAGGAGCAATTTGTCTGAAGGCTCTACAACCTACCATACTACAGAAAAGGGAAAAAATTACCTTGAAATGTATGAGGAATCAAAAGTATATAATTTAACGTCAAACACATATGTATTTGGAAAACCAACAATTGAGGATTTTTCATCTCTTTGAAATTGAGCTTTCCAAAATGTAGTTTATAATACTATTTACAGTAACAGCTTTTACTACAGGTTATTGAAATAAGGCGAATTGGGTACTTTGTTTTATTCATGTTATAGAAAATATGTAAGTATTAATGGTCAATTTAACATCTAATTTTTTCTTACGAATATTCTAACAAAAATACTGGAAAATGTAAAAATCCATTTACTATAAGAGTTATTGACGAGGTTTTTATTTCATATTTTTTCTTATCTTCTGTGGAATCATTTACAAAGCTTGATGTGATAGTTATCATCCTAAAAACTGCGCATAAGAACTGTGACTACGAGGAGATATATTCAAAATTACAGGCGCATATTACAATGTCGCAGTTCATGAATTTTATGTTTGAACTAAAGAAATACAATCTATTAGAATCGGTGAACAGTGAGGCTCGCTATGTCACTACTCCTAAAGGGATAGAATACTTACAAATTCATGATGAATTGACTGGACAGATGCGATCAGAAACTTCCAGGAATTCACGAATTTTTGATTATCGTAATACTGCCCTTAAATTGACCAGTTTTTTTAAAAAGAAAAATAATATTTTGGAAAGTATCTGATATATACAAGCCCAAAATAATGCCTGGCTTGAGTAAAGTTAATTAAAAACAAAGAAAACCTTTTTTCATAAAATGGTTGATAAACAAAAGATCCAAAATATTGTAGAGTCCTCAAGAGGCACTCCCAGAGTGATAACAGAGGAATCCTCAAAGGAAATTCTTGGTGAATACGGAATTAAAGTACCAAAATATGCACTTGTGACAAACAGTGATGAAGCAGTGCAGAAATCAAAAGAAATTGGATTCCCATTGGTTGCAAAAATAGTTTCCCCAGATATTTTACACAAGACTGATGTTGGCGGTGTTAAAGTAGGATTAAGTTCTGAGGATGAAGTTAAGCAAGCATTTGATGATATGTTCAATCGATTGAAGGAAAAATTTGATGTTAAGGGAGTATTACTGGAAAAGATGGTTCCAAAAGGCGTTGAATTGATTGTTGGTCTCCAAAATGATTCTCAATTTGGGCCCTCCATAATGGTTGGTCTTGGTGGCATTTATACTGAATTATTCAAAGATGTTTCCTTTAGAGTTCTACCCGTCTCCAAAGGTGAAGCAACAAGAATGTTGGAATCCCTAAGAGGAAAAGATATTTTGAAAGGATTCAGGGGTTCAAAGCCAGTTGATTTGGATATGTTGAGTGAAGCGATCGTGAATATTGGCACCCTTGGAGTAGATATGGCCGGAAAGTATGAAAGCATTGATTTTAATCCGGTCGTGGTATACCCTGATAGTTATTACGTTGTGGACGCGAAAATTATCCTTAAGGATAAAGCCTCCGATGATGCAATTTCGATGGCCAGCCCTGATTCAAGCTACATGGATCTATTCTTTAACGCAAAATCTGTAGCATTGATCGGTGCGTCACCAGAGGTAGGCAAGATAGGAAATTCGGTCATGGAAAGTCTTGCTAAACATGATTACAAGGGCAAAGTTTTTCCAGTAAACGCTAAAGGATATCCCGAAATAATGGGTGTAAAAGCTTACAAAAATCTTATGGAGATTCAAGAACCTGTAGACGTCGTAATTGTAACTGTAGATCTAAAGTTTGTTCCAGATCTCCTTGTGGAATGTGGAAAAAAGAATATCCATAATATGGTAGTAATATCTGGCGGTGGTAAAGAACTTGGAGGAGAACGTGCAGCTATTGAGAAACGCGTCCAGGATCTATCTCGCGAATTAAAGGTGAGAATAATTGGTCCAAATTGCATTGGCATTTTTAATGGAGAAAACAGATTGGATTGTGCATTTCAGGGTCATCTAAGAATGTTAAGGCCTAAGCAAGGAAACGTATCTTTCCTATCCCAAAGTGGTACCGTTGGAATTGCATTCATGGAAACTTCTGATGCATTTGGTCTTAGCAAGATGATATCTTATGGTAACAGATCGGATGTTGATGAAGCTGATATGATACATTATTTGGCGCAGGATCCTAGTACTAATGTAATTGGTTTGTATGTGGAAGGACTGGGAGATGGTCGCAAGTTTATGAACTCTGCAAAGAATGTCATAAAACAATATCAAAAACCTATTGTAGTTTTCAAAAACGGCAGATCTACAAAAGGTGCAAAGCAGGCAGCATCTCATACTGGATCTCTTGGAGGTTCG
>DASVGC010000146.1:0-3374 GCA_036379735.1 Nitrososphaeraceae archaeon | reverse complement strand
CATTGCTATTTGTCTGCAATGGTTTGAATAAAACAAGTCAAAGATAATAATCTAACGAAACTTGATGATCAGTTTCTAATAAAAAAATCCAACTCAATAATACTTGTTATCTTAAGACTATTTTGATTTTTTTTAGATCGGTCTTTTTTTCATCAATTATAGTCATGACTGCTTGAAATAATTCGGATGCTTCTTGTTCAAAGGCTTGTATGAGGAAATGATCTCCGTTTATTGTTACTTCTATAGAATAATATCTTAATCCGTTTAACATAAGTGATAAATGACTTGGGGCCTGTGTAATTTTTCCGCCCAAATTCAAAATTGTTAAAAACGCATCAAGACTATTCTTGTAATTCAAAGATATCACACATTGTAGAGCAAAAATTCATTGAAACAATTAATACAATAAATGAACGAATTTTTTGTTGTGTACCGATCATCAATGTAAGATGAATGAAAATATGATATAGTTATTGGATCATCTTGGAGAGAGGGAGACGATAAGAGGATAAAGAGGATATTATAGTCAATCCATTCATGATAATTAGATTAGCGATTTTTGGCTGACATGACTAACTGAATAAATGTTATTCTTGTTTGTGCATTCTTTACAGATTCCAAACCAACCTGCTACCCTATTTTCCATTTTTTCTTCAAGAACATTTGTTCCACATTCAAAACAAAAGAATCTTTTTTGCATATGTCTTAATCATCTTATTAATCTATGATATCATAGTATATCTTTATGGTACCGCCAGCACTTGATCTGAATGGACAAAAAGAGTTCTATTAGAAATCATCATTCTTCCTGATACTGAATACATTTTCTACTTGATTTTGTCTAATGAAGACTCAATGCTATGAGAGAAAATCGCCAGAGTTATTTTTTGGTCTCAAATTGCATTAATGTGAATTTATAACAAATAGTTTTGAATTCTTCCCATCATATCCTAAAAGATATGCTTGGTTTGTCGAGGAATTAATGAGTATGTTCTCAACTATGAATTCTGTTTCAAATTTATTGACAATGTTGTTAGTTGTATTTACTGCTATCGCCATGCTTTTAGTGCCATTTGAATTTTTAGATAAAATGTTACTCATGTTCTGGTCAACAATATAGAGTAACTTGTCATTTGGACTATACAAGATGTTTTTTACATGTTCACCCTGTATACTTGATATGTTTTTCTTGCTTGAGAGATCTATTGCATTAACGTTTCCGTCACTACCTGCTTCGTACAGAATCTTTTCCTCTGAATTAAGAGCTAGTGCTATTGGACTCTGAGCTGTTATATTCTCAATAATTTGATTATTTGACTCATCTATTATTGAAATTAAATTGTCATATTTTGCTCCGGCGTACAATAGATTAGATTCCGGATCTAATTGAATATCCTTAATTCCATATTGCCACTTATCTAGGTAGATAGATTCCAATGAGTTTCCATCAATTACATACAGTCCTGGATTACCTCCCTCAGGATATAACGAGCCAACGTATATTTTATTGGTAACAGGATTTACAGATATCCCCGCCAGGGAACCTTCCTTGCCCTCTTCGGTTTCGCTGTACAATTGAATTCTCTCGAATTTATTGTTCGTTGAGTTTATCAAATACACTGTATCGTATGCGATGGTCGTGTCATTTTCATTAACCAAATGTTGACCTGCTGCATACAATATTCCCCGTTCAGAGTCAAATGCAATGCTGGATAGAAAATCATTCTTGTCGGATCCTATCTCAATGGTATCTAGTACTTTATTTTGAGCAGTGTCAATAACATAGATTGAATTTTTTGCTCCGCTTTCAGTCGCAAATATCCCATAGACCTTACTTGTTTTTTCATCTATTGTCGCAGAAATTGGTTTATCATTTCCAAGTATGATTGAAGCTACTGAAAACGTATTAGGTACTTGCGAATAACCTGATTGGAACATGGTAATTCCCACCAAAATCAAACCAAGTGATAATATAGTAAAAACTGGTGTATAGGATCTCCTAAACTTATACATATAAATAATTACTAAATTTACTTATTAAAGATATAGAAACTTTATGAGAGAAAAATGTTTTCTTTTATTCTAACACTCAAAAATTGAAAATAACGAATCTAATTGGAATATCCCTTAACCTACTCTAGTACGTAGATAATGCCAGTCACCAAGAGTAGCACTTTGACTAATTAACTAATAGGTGGAATTGAATTGAATGGTATGGTGGTGCGACCGTGAAATTAAATTTAGAGAATTCTTACAGGTTCTGCCATTATAAGATTTATTAAATAATTATTGCTATCTTATATGATGGCTAAAAAAATTAGTACGGTATGCTTTCTGTTTTGTTTCTGCTTTGCAATACTTTTCATTATGACCACGTCAGACGAATCAGATTTTGCTTTCTTGCAGGTCCAAGGTCTATCGAATAATAGTAATACTACCGTCGCTAATAGCACCGAACTTTCAATTAATGGTACGGTGGCTAATAGCACCGTAAATTCAAAGAATGTGCAAATTAGTACTGCTGATTCCAAAGCACCTACAGATGGAAATAGCTTGAATATTGATTTGCAAATTCAACCATTTCCAATTACAAAAAATGAAGATTCACAATTCATGATTTCATTTTTACAACCATCTTCGCAAACAGTACAAGTTCATGTTGACTATGACTTTGCAATAACCAATAACAACAATGAGGTCTTTAGAGCATCCACTATAACCGGTCAGCCGTTGCTTCACACAGCCGAAGGTGTTGTGAAAATTCCATATAAATTCACCCAAGATGGAGAATATTCACTCCAGGTAAGTGTAATGGGAATCAACTTTATTCCAATAAAAACAGAACAAGCACTATTTGACTTGAATGTAGGTTGAGATAGATACCAACTAGTTGGTATTATTCAGAAGTAAGAGGCAAGTCACTAGATTAAACAGAAATACAGATTATTGATTTTCAGTCTCATTGGCCGTTTCATTCCCAGAAGTTGTATCAATTTCTAGACGAGTATCAGAATTTGAAATTTCATCAATAAATCTGAAATCGCTATTGTTGATAAATGCATAGGCGATAAATAATAGAAGAATTACGCAAATTATCGCACTTACTAGCAAAAGGGGATTCATAGTTCTATTGGATATTTTTGAGTAATTTAAATTAGTATTAAGACTTGAGAATGAATGTAAATCAAGAATCGATATCTGTATGATGCATGTTCTTGAGATATGTTTGAGGATAAAAATTTTAACAAAAATTGTAAACATTAACTGAGCTCAATGAATATGAGCCGATTATATTATCACAATGTCCTAAACCAAATTGAATTTATCAAGATATTTAGAAAGATTTGTGGGTAGATTTGACTGGACAACCCTTG
>DASVGC010000145.1:0-2191 GCA_036379735.1 Nitrososphaeraceae archaeon | reverse complement strand
AATACTTGCGGGCCATATTATGACAATTTCTTTACCAATTCACTTAGGCTCTCATGTGTGGACAGTTACTACACAATATTAACATCCTCAATCATAACTCAAAATTTGAAAAATGTACTGTAGATTTTTACGAATAACCATATAGAATGAATTATTCAATACAAGATATTCCTTATTAAGTAGCCTCCATCTATATATGCGGGCAATAAATGGTTGGGAATGTGCTTTTAGAGACTGCTTCAACTCTTGACAATAGGAAACTATTACTTCTTTTTGTAGTTGTAACTACTGTTATTTTAATAGATTATGAATTTGGTCTGGTCGCTGATTTTATTCCAGATATAATCTCATCAGACAAGGGGATATGGCTCTTTGTCAGTACTGCTGTAATATTTGCGATTACCAGTTTAATTATTCTGGCATATGTCAGGCAAACAGGAGAAAAATCTGGAGCCAAAATCTTGTACCTCTCCAGGACACATAAATTGGTAACAATAGCTCAATATGCATTAATTGTTATCGTAGCAATCACAGTCTTACAAGTATTAGCCACTATGCAATACAATACTTTCAGTCTTGCAGTTACCCTCACGATAAGCTATGGACTATGGATCATGACCATGATTTTGTTGGCTCGTGCGTTTTTTACTTGGTACAAATCGATAGCTTCTCACCATGAATCTCAAAGCAAAATTCTAATTCTGGTGCTAGGCCTCTCAATGGTGGCATATGTTATTAATGGGGGTTCTGGTCTTGCGTACTCTGTTATCTGGTTGCAGGAACAAAATAACACAATATTGTCTTCAGATGTCGCATTTTATCCAGATTTTGAACCTGCAAGTCTTACAAGTCAGGTTGGAGCAGTAAGTCAATTATCATCTACAATTGCATATATTCTAACCTGGATTAGTACAGTAGTCCTATTACGACCTTATATGAACAAAATAGGTAGGGCAAAATTCTGGGGTATCATGGGTTTTGCATTTATTTATCTGATATCATATCCTTTGTATATTTTAGGGTTCCTTAGTCCGTCTGGGGAAACTGATACTGAAATAATGAACAATATTCTTCTGATATCTATATTTTCTATTTTGGCAGGTCTGGTTTTTGGCGCTGCATTTCTTTCTATTGCAAGAACCTTAAGGCGCGGTACAGCTATCAGACACTATCTGATACTTGCGGCTTATGGGATGTTTATTTTCTATGTATCTGGATCTTCTACAGTATCTCAAGCAGCTTACCCACCATTCGGTCTTGTTTCAGTAGCATTTACGGGCCTTTCAACATATTTGATATATGTTGGTCTATACTCTACTGCTGTTACACTATCTCAGGATTTGACTTTGCGGAAAACGGTTAGAAATTCAGTGCTGGAACAGTCCAAGTTATTGGATAGCATAGGAACAGCACAAATGGAGAAGGAGTTACAGACCACCGTGCTCACCATTGCCAAGAAAACATCACATGAAATGAAAGAAAATAGTGGAATTGAAGCCTCCCTTAATGAAGATGATCTTCGAGACTATATGAGCGTGGTTATTAATGAACTAAAAATCGGTGGTAAATGACTATGAATTTTAGAATCGAGTTAATGCGATTTGCTAATTATAATTTTGAGCAAGGTAAAAGTTTATTAAATATATTTACCAATACATAGTATAGTAATACTAATCAACAGTATCAATATTTCCCCAAAAAGCACTTTTCAATCAAATTTATTAACTAGTACATTTTTCAGTAGAAAAATAATAGACTAATTTTCTAGTCGATGCTATTTAAATTCATTAATTTAATATAGTGCAAAGATCAATGTGTATTCAGGTGGAATTATGAGAAGTAATTTCGTGATGCTCGTAGCGCTAAGTGCTGTACTTGTATTTCTTAGCACCTATGGTACATCATACGTAAATGGTCAATCTTCCGCCGTAAATAGTAGTTCCGTAGAGAATGAAACGGGAAGTGCAAATTCTGTGAACACAGATGATTTGGACCCCTTTAAAAGCAAAACCTCATCTAACAATTTGAATGATAATCCATCGCAAGCTGGTGCTGATGCATCTTCCAATAGCAACAATGATGATAATTCTATTGCAAACGATGATTCTACTACCAATGACAATAACAACAATGAAGATTCTACTACCAATGACAATAACAACAATGAAGATTCTACTACCAATGACAATAA
>DASVGC010000144.1:0-5235 GCA_036379735.1 Nitrososphaeraceae archaeon | reverse complement strand
TTAAAGCTTCGCAGAGTGCAACAGTGGCTTTTTTATACTCCAACTCATATTCATCAATACTACTAGAATGATCTAGCAAAAGTGCGATTTTAGTGTCTATTGTATTTTTGAAATCTAAGAGAAATGGTTTTGGCTGTGACTCTATTATTGATTCTACATCAATCTCATCACCAGTAATATCGTGTATTTCCTTCCAACCTCTTTTCCAAGATCGAATGACGGATTTTAACTTTGTAATCAAATCATTATCATAAATTACACTCTCGTCAATGTCAACATTATCTGGAATCTCAAGTCCGAATTGTTCCATTGTAGAGTAACCCTTATTATCTGTTTTTTTACTTTCCTTTACCAGACTTTCATACTCTTTTAACAATTGGTTTCCTGCAACAATGTCATCTGAGGATTTTTCCGTTACCTTATTTCTTATTTTTATGACCTTTTCTACTTCTTTAAGTAGAATACTTTCAGTCATTGAAAGGCCTATTTTACTTCTGAGGGTAACAAATGGGATTGTAAAAAGAGAATCAATTTGAAGTGTCTTAATTATTTTAGGAATTTGTCTATCTATCCATTCAGTTTCGAACTCCTTTTTTATTGATTCATCGATTAATTCTCTGGCGATGTTAACGGCATTTTGAACTCTATCTGATTCTGAGCCAAACAATTCACCCTTGATGTAACCAGTTAAGAGGTATTGGGAAAATGCTTCTACGATCTTGTGTTTGCCGTATAGTGAATTCAATAAAGGTCGTGACAACCACGAAATGCCTTCGTTAAATATTATCTCATTTTCCATACCTTTCCATTCTCTTAATCCTAAAATTTCTATCCTCTTCATTTCAATAGAGTTTAAAATAAATCCAAAAGCATGATCGTTACTAAGAACTTTCGTTGATAGTGATAATCTCATCGATTCATACCATAACGAGACACGCCACTGCCGATATTTTTGAAATTCTGTACCATTGTAGTATCTTAGTGAAGGCATGGAAATCGTATTCTTTTCCAAATTCGTTGTGGGTGGTTCATCTTCTATCAATAAAATAGTTGCCTTGTTGTTTCCAGACCATCTTCTAGATAGAAACGTTCCTAGATTTATTAAGACATCATTTCGTAAGGAAAAATTCTTAATGTGGGAAAATGACATCTTCTCACGCAAAAATTGAGGTTATCATGTCCATTACCTTTCTATATTCAACTTCCCCCCACTGATCATAGACATTAGCATATACTACTTCAGCTGCTTTCACGGGAGATACCTGGTTTGATAACAACCGGGCAAATGCAATTGACTCTCTAATACTTGGGCTATAGTATAGTTCCTCTAGTGAGGCAGCTTCTCTAAGGCTGTTAGCAAGTTTGAGTGCATTGTCAATAGCTTCTTCCTGGGATGAATCAAAGTTTACATGGTACTTGATAATCTGCTTTTCAATATCCTTAGGTGGATATTCAAGTCTCAATCTTACTGGAAATCTGCTTAGTATTTGTGGCGGTAACTCTTTTGTACCCTCATGTGAAAGTGGGTTGATTGTAGCAAATACAAACCAATTTTCCATTGCATTGATTACCTGACCATCAGCTTCTTTTAATACGATTTGTCTTCTGTCATCAAGTGCCTCGTCGAGTCGCAAAAGTACGTCGGCTTCTGCTGCATTGAGTTCATCAAGATACAGTATTCCACCTTCTCTCATGGATTTGATAAGTATGCCTTCTACAAACGTAATCTCACCTTGGTTCATGGTCTTAGTTCCCACTAGATGCGACTCACGTGTTCTCAAGCTAAAATTAATCGAATGCAATGGCTTCCCAATTTCCGAGGCAAATTTCCTAACCAGACTAGTTTTTCCAGTACCTTTTGGTCCTATTATAAGTACAAAAAGGGACGAGTCGTATGCTTTTTTGATTACGCTAAACGAATTATTCCAGTCAAAATAGTTAGGGTCAGCAGAATCTCTTGTCATTAAATATCTATTTTTAGAACATGTAAATAAAAACTAACTGCCAATTTTCAGTTTGACCTAAGTATGGATTTTTTATCATTCAGGTAATCCGTAATCAGAATCTTGTCTATTTCTGTCGGGTTTATATAATAGGATCTACCCTTGACATATTTTTCCAACTCATTTACATAACTTAACAGCGAGTCTTCCTCGCTAACCATTATTGTGTCGATATCAATGCCTAATTTATGACATTTTCGTGCTTCCAGGATTGTCTTTTCACCGATATACTGATCGACCTGTCTGTACCTATAACAGAGATAAACTAATTTCCCTGATTTAGTATCAAGCGACAATTCTTGTTTTCTCTTTACTGAATCTATTGATTCATTATCCGGAGCATAAAATTGGGAATAGGGCCTTTCGCATAATATCTTATTCTTTTCTTGTTCAGTGTCTATAAAACATGCACTGGGATGACCATCTGTAACAAGGACAATTTTTCTGTTGACACTTGTTTCATTTTGTAGAATTTTCTTTGCCAATCTAAATGCCGCCTGATAATTGGTATAATGCATAAAACCCACCCCTGATTCAAATGTCTTAAGATATGGTATGTCGTATGGTGATACTTTAGAAGCCAATGCACCAAAACCAACTATGTGAATGGAATCTGAGGGGAAAAATTTTTGATTTAATAAATACAAACTCCATAGTGCCTTTTTTGCAGCCTCTATTCGACTCATGTCACCAAACATGGTTGAATACCTCATTGTAGAGCTCAGGTCAATACAGTATACAACTGCAACACTAACATCTCTTTTTGTTTCATAAACTTCCAAGTCCTCTGGTTGAAGATCAATTGGCAATTGAATTGATGTTCTCGAGCTGTATCTTCTTTGAATTGCATTTAATATTGATCTTGGAACATTCATTAATCTCAGGTCATCAGATGGTTCGTATTTTTTCGAAGAATCTAGATTTAGGGAGCCACTACCACTGAATGTGGTTTCATGAAGCCCGATAGTACCCTTGTTAAGAGCTCTTATTACATCCTCTAACAATTTTCCTCCAACGGCAAAAAATCCCTTCTTACTTAACCATTTTCTCGAATCTTTAATATATCCCATTTGCTCGAGTTGGGCAATAATAGAAGTTTCTGTACTAGGGTATTGATTGTTATCTCGTTCACCTTGATTATTTTCCTTTTCTTTTTTTAGGTCTTGTAGTTCTTGTTCAATTTCTTCGAGTTTTGGCTGATCTTCTTTCATAATCTCCTTGCCTAAAACTTTAAGAAAATCTTGAAGCAAATTTTTTGGAATTGATTTTGTTGGGGTCCTATCCTCCTTTTCTTCCGGAAAATCTATAATGTTATAATAAGTGAATCTTTTAATATTGTTACTATGTGTGGACATAAATCCCTTCCTTTCTATCCAATATTGGTGGATCAGTAAACCGAAGACCTTCCAGAATTAATTCAGTTACTGATGAAAGATACTCGGGATCTTTCATATCTTTGATAGTATCAACATTTATTGCATTTTCAAGTAACGATTCCTCAAAATGTTTTTGATCTTGTGAAATATTATTCATAACAATATCCATTATTTCTTTTAATGAGCTAAACTTATTGACTTGTGACTGATAATTTTTCGGATTCTTTGCATTTCCAGTAAAGTCTTGAGAAACATGAAAGGTCTTGTTGATTTTGAATTCACTCTTTAGATTCAATAGCTTTTCATGAGGAACATCAGTCACATAATAAGCACACACTTTCTTTATTGCATCAGATATTATTGCATCCAAAATATTCATTCTGTTTTCATGACTGTCATCTATTTCTGACAGTTCAAATTTTGATGTTTGATGGATTGAATAAATGTCGCTTAAACGAGGAACAGCTTTGATGTTATTTATGATCGCTCTTACCCTTTCGGCCTCTGAGATCAAAATTTCTAGGGAGTGAATAGACATTCTCACACTTACTCCCTTTTCATGGTTTATTTCTGGATGATCTCTAGCAATCCTGGTAATTTCTGCCAACGTTCTCAAGATAAAAATAGGTAACACTACGTTGCGCGAATTAGAAATTCTTGCCTCTTGAACCATTATCATCATTTCGTCGTAAACCTCTTTAGGATATCTGGTGACAATATGGCTCTTCATCCTATCATAAAGTGGTTCTATGATTTTGCCCGAATGTGTATAGTCAATTGGATTTGCTGTTGTTATTATTCTTGTATCTGGTTTGAAAATTACCGGATACGAACCTGTGGTATAGATACCTTCTTGTAAGACACTCAGTAATGCTACTTGTTTTCTCGGATCAAGAACTGGTAATTCATCTATACAAAACACACCATGTCTGGCTAAGAGTAATTGACCCGGGGAGTATGATTCCATGTTGTATATTTCTACTCCTCTCTTTGCTATTTTTATGGCATCTATTTGACCGACAAGATCTTTAACAGAAATATCCGGCGTAGCAAGAAGGTACTTGTAACGACTGGGTCCGTCAATCCAGACTATTCTTGTATCCAGTTTGTTATTCCTTATCTTATCCTCAGTTTCTGTAGAAACATAAAATTCTGGCCTTGATCGAGTGATCTCTTTATCGTTTAATAAAGACACAAGCTCGTCCTCAGGAATTAAAGTCGGTATATCGTTTGTAATTGATCCTTCAATTATCGGAATTGGAGATAGTAAGTTTTTAGCAATTGTTTCGGCAATCTTAGTCTTTGCCTGGCCAATTTGCCCCACAAGTAATAGGTCATGAGAAGAAAGTATTGCTCTATTAAGTGAAGGAACAATGTCATCATCATAACCAATGATTCCTGAATAAGGAAACTGCTGCCCTTTCAGTTTCATTATTAAATTTTCCCTAAGTTGATCGTTTACAGACACATGCTTGTAATTAATTGATAGTAAATCTTCAAGCGTTCTTATTTCCTTATAGTTTTCAGGTAGACCAGGAACTAATTGCTTATAGTCGGGGTCTGAATCATAACTCTTATGAACAATATCTTTAAAATCTTCAGAAATCAATTATTCATCTGATCGATCTTACAACAAATTTAAAGCTTTCAAAGCATATTTTGTTTTCGTCAGAATGTCCTTGTTCTATAAACTACTTTGGCGTGTAATTGTCAGCATGGTTTTTATTTCGGAAAATGATGGACGTAAATATTGTCGATATCTGAATATAGGCATATCTTAAGAATAGCAGGAAAAGACATAGAGGGCAGTAAGAAAATGATTATAGCCCTGAGTCATATTAAGGGATTGGGTTATA
>DASVGC010000143.1:0-6981 GCA_036379735.1 Nitrososphaeraceae archaeon | reverse complement strand
TGAGCTTGGTCCGGACACTCCAATTCATTTTTTGAGATTTCACCCTGACTACAAAATGATGGAGTTTGAATCTACACCTGTGTTAACATTGGAAAAACATTGCGAAATAGCAAAACAGGTTGGATTAAACTATGTCTACATAGGTAATGTGCCAGGACATAAGTTGGAAAATACGTATTGTCCTGAATGCGGTACTCTGGCTATCCAAAGATATGGATTTAATATTGAGGGATGGAATTTGGATGAAAGAAATTGCTGCAAGCAATGTGGATATGCTATTCCCATTGTTGGATCTCTCCAGAAAAAAACTAAAAGATGGTTCCAATTTATTGAATGATTTTGCAGGTTCTATTGCAGGATAGTATCAGTTGGCGGATTCAAGTAACACTTTCAATATGGTGTTCATATTGCGTCTATGTCTAGTAAATCCAAGTTTTTAGCAAGGTTTTTGACAAAGGCATATCAACATATCATGATAAAGATTGACGGAAGTACTTTCTATAACACAGGATTATATCAAAAATCATGTAACTCCCAGGGATCAGAATTCAAAGAAGGGAGATAATGGAATAGTACTTGTAATTGGAGGTAGTACTTTGTACCATGGGGCACCTTTGCTTGCGTCACTTAGTGCTCTGCGTGCAGGAGCTGACCTGGTTTATACTGCTGTACCCAAGATTATTGTTAATGCAATTAGATCGTATTCTCCGAATGTTATAGCATTACCCATGACAGATAGCTCACTAACAATTGGATCTGCAAATAGATTGATTAAAAGTCTGCCAAAGAAGCCTCATACCGCAACTATTGGTATGGGAATGACTATAACCAAACCTGGGGCTCTAACTTCACTTGTTAAGAAACTCAGAGAAAATGAAACAAAACTTGTACTTGATGCGTCAGCACTAATACCACAAGTCCTCGCAGAAATTACTGAAACTGATACTATTGTAACCCCACATCCCGGAGAATTTAAGAGAATTTTCAATGAAGAAGTAGGTGTTAGTGAAAAAGAGATCCTTTCAACCGTTTCGAAAATGGCGATTAGGCACAAGGTTACCATTATTCTCAAGGGTTGGTTGAATGTTATAGCAGATGAGAGCGGAAAGATTGCAACAATAAGAAGGACTACTCCAGCAATGAACGTAGGAGGAACTGGCGATGTACTTGCAGGTCTTGTTGCCGCCTTATATTCAAGGACAAACTCATCTTTTGATGCATCTGCATTGGCAGTTTATTTTAATGGTGTGGCAGCTGCTATCGCAGCAGAAAAGGTGGGCTTGCACATGATTGCCACGGATTTGATTGATAATATTCCAAACGCAATGAAGCCATTTGACAAGGTTTCCTGATAAACTTCTCAGATTTTGCTCTACAAAATGTTACACTTTGCTCTGTTTCACAATGATATTTATTTTCCTTTTAGAAATATACTGTTGTGAATCAAATAGTACCAATTCTCATTACAATGCTGCTAATAATGTGTATTGGACAAATATTCCCTAATTTTGTCAAAGCAGAAGAAAGACTTGAAATTTCTTCTGGAACTCCATTTGTTGATTCGAACGGAAAATTGAATATTGTTGGTGTTGTAACAAATCTTGGAACAACATCTGAACAGGTAACGGTTGGCTTAGATGTTCAGAAAAAGATTGACAGTTCAAAAACCACCTTGCAAGATACCACATTCAGTAAAATCATTTATCCCGGAAAGGAGTCTCCATTTAAATTTAAAATTGAAGCTGACTATGATGTATTGGGTAATCCCTATCTGCTTCGGACAGACAATACAAAGGAGCCTTATTATAATATCATTTTGCAAAGCTACTCTAATTTTCCCGTGGGAGAAAATAGGGAACTAATTGGTACATTAAAGAATAACGGGAGTGTTATGGTGCACAATATTAGCGTTTATGCCTCAGTTCACGACAAAAATGGAACCCAAATTGATTCTATTGAATCTAATATTATACCAGAACTAAAACCAGGTGAGGTAAAATCATTTTCAGCCAAACCAGATAATACCATAGTAAAGGAAGCAAACTATTTTAGTTGTGCAGGTTTTGATCCAGATGCACCGATTAACACTCTTGATTTAGGTAATGGAAAGTTTCTACCTTATGGATTGGAAAGTGTTGCCAAAATAAGCAGTTTCAGTTATGATAATTCTACTGATAGCATATCATTCAATGCTGATCATTATAATCCATCAGGAGGCAATGTTACTCTCAGTGTACCACAATTAGATAACAATCATGCCATTACAATTTTTTTGGACAATTTGGTAGTGACAGATCCGCAGATTAGCATGAACGGAAAGACAATTACTACTGATATCTTTATTCCTCCAAACGAACATTCTGTTAGGATTAGTGGAATTTTGAATCAGTCGTAATTGTATTTTCTTTTAGGTTAGAAAGGTGGGACCAGTACCATTGCCCAATAAATCTCCAATCTAGCTATTTTTTCTCTTCACTTGTATTAGACGATATATTCAATTTTGTTCCTAGTTTTAGTATATAAGGAGTTACGAAAGTTGTAACAATTGTTACAACTCCTAGAATAGGAAGAATATATGAAGAGACAGCACCAACATCTTGACCACCTTTTCCAATTATTAGTGACATTTCTCCTCTGGCCGACGACAAGCCAAGACCAGTTCTAACCGCAGTGGTTGTGTCATATCCTGCTTTAATTAGAAACGGTGTGATAATTACCATTTTTGCAGCAAATGAAGTTACTATCAGTATCAGAGCTGGAATGATAAATAATGGTATTTTTGATACATCGACAAGAGCACCCACTGATACAAAGAATAATGCTGCAAATACATCTCGAAGCGGTATTGTTATGACACGAGCTATTCCAGCGCTATTTGATTCTGCTACCAACACGCCTGCCAAAAATGCGCCGATTACAGGAGACAAACCAAGTTCAATTGCTCCAAATGACAATCCAAAGGCAAGACCTAAAATAACTATGATAAGGACGGAATAATCAGTTTTTCTAGCAAGTTTATCTATGAGTGGAGGCAAATATCGCGAACCTAGAATTAAGATTGCTGCGATGAAGCCTACTACAATTGCTACCGATAATATTACCTGAACAAAAGATATTGCTGCAGTTAAGGCAACCGATTGCAGGATACCTAACATGGTAATGACTATTACATCTTCTACAATTAGTATTCCCATTATCAATACACTTGATTTTTCATTTATCATGTTTAACTCCTCTAGTATCTTTACAGTAACAACAGTACTGGTAACCGACATTGCAAGTGCCAGGAACATGGAGTCAAATTGTGAAAATCCCAGAGTTTGTCCGACGAAGAATGTAATTAGTAACGTTCCAAGAGACTCTGCGATACCTACAACCAATGAAATTCTTCCAACAGACCTAAGTTTTGTAATGGGAAACTCAGTTCCAATTACGAACAAAAGAATGATTATTCCAAGCTCAGCTAATGTATTGATTGTGCTTACATCATGAATTAAGCTAAATGGTGGAGTAAAGGGACCAATGACCATACCGGCCAATATGTATCCTATTACCATAGGTTGTTTCAGTTTATGAGTAACAAATACCATTATTGCGGCCACTATCATGACTACCGCGAAATCTTGAATTAAGAAAGTTTGACCTATTTGTGTTATGAGGCTCGAAATATTCAAGTTAATACTACCTAATAATCAATAAGTAATTCCAGTGGTAAAATTAATTATCATGAGTTATCTACATCAAAATCATAATTCTTCAATCCATGAGTCTTTATGAATCGCAAAAGTTCGTCATTATCATCAATTTTATAATATCTTTTCATCTTATCTAAAGTTTCATCATCATAAGGTGCATATTTTTTTACTCTTGCTTTCTCCATACCTTATTAAAATATGTAATCGCACTTAAATTTTTCAAAGAAATATGATGAATAAATAATCTTTAACAAAAATTATTGAATTTGACTACATGTTATTGTATGCACTGAGCTTTTAGGAAATTTAGCAAGTCTTGTCGCTTTTCAAATCCGTAATATTGCATTAATTTCTTTAAAGCCAATTCATCGTATATCAAACCGTATTGCTTTTTCCTCTTAAGAGACGCTTTATGAACGCTCATTGTTTTCTTGTTGCTTTTATTAAGTGAGTTTGGATATAATAGCATTTATCTCTGCTTTAATAGGATGAGAATTCCGTAAAAAGACTAGACTCTCTGAGATTTTTTGGCTCAAATGAAAGAAAAATAGAAAAATTCTATCAGATTGCAGATTACTCACAAAATTCGACAATCTAACTCGGATTGTCTTGAACTATTTATTAATATACAGCATAGTAGATATTCAAAATGATATATGACATCGGGAAAATATTTCAATAGAGCTGTAATTGCGCTTGACGCACCTCACGTTGGGTATGTTGTTCGCGAAACAGAAGACAAGATTGTTGTATTCGGAGATGGAAAGGAAAGATATGACATACCATTATCGGAAATACAAACTGTCAGCAAAAACGTGTTAATAGGTTTAAATTTTGATGAGATTGCAAAGAAATATTCTGTAGATAGAAATTCACCGCTCCCTACAAGCAAATTTGTTGATCCTTGGAATAACAGAGAGGATGTGGACCTTGCATCTTATGAAAATAAATTTCCCAAATCACTTTTCAATAAGGGCGTAAGAATCGAAAACGAAGATCATGTAGGATTTGTAATGAAAGAGACCGATGATAAGATAGTGGTTTTCGGTGATAGAGACTATAGATTTGATGTTCCTAAATCAAAGATAATAGCAGTGGGACGTAACGTAATACTCGGAATGGATTGGGATCAATTATTCACTCACAAAGTTGATAAGAATGCGCCATTACCTAGTGGTGAGTCTATAGATAAATTGGTAGAGGAAGAAGACACACTCTAAATCTCATTTCTTTTGATTCGATATTCAATTCTTTACCAATCCTGGATAACTGGAGTATTGTTGTAAAAATGGTATCAATAGACATTTTTGCAACCAAGAAAGTAGATTATTTTACGGTATTTGCTTCACTACCTGATATGGGTAGAGTTGGCGGCCTAGTATCTTCATATTTGGCAAGTAATTTAAAGGCTGAACATATCGCAAATATTATTTCAAATCCCAAACCATGGGTTAATGTTAGAAATGGTGTTATTGAATCAGCGAAAGATGTTTACAAGATTTATTATTCAGAAAGTGCGAAGCTATTGATTCTTACTGGTGACTCCCAACCCGAGGACCACAGAGAACTCCTAGATTTGTGTCATGCGTTTCTTGATTTTTGTGTGTCGATTGGTAAAATAAAAAGACTCTATACTGCAGGTGGATCTTTGAATGAAATGCTCACAGGCGAACCAAGAGTCGTAGGTGTAACAACAAAACCGGAACTGCGAAAGATTCTTGAAAGTGTCAATGTTGATACGCTGGGTTCTGAATTTACAACAATTACATGGTTCAATGGTCTTATTTTAGGAATTGCTTCAGATAGACACATCGAAGCAATTGGATTTTATGGCGAAATTTCAGATAAGTCTTTGCCTCAACCACTTGCAGCGAAGAGTATTGTGAAGGCATTCTCGAGAATTGAAGGCCTATCTATATCTACAAAATCTTTTGATGCCCAATATGAAGAAGTGTTGGACCACATCGAAAGAAACAAGGGAATGAAAAGTCTAGATAAATAAATTAAGTATTTGTTTTTCTTTATGGATATGCACCGTTTCTGTCATCTAAACTAGAGTATGATTGTCTCACTTCTAGTATTGTTGATTTTCAAATTTTATCATGGGACGACAACAAAACCTCTAGCGATACCATTTCGGGTCGTATCTGGGAGAGTTTGATTAACCACCTTGAGTGATTTTACTTCAACTTCCAGATTAAATATTCCTTCCGAGGGTATTGACAGGGTTTGATTTGAAATTCCATTAATTGCAGTTATGTTATTTTGGCCCACTATTTCCTCGCCAGATCCTGTTTTGACTGACAAATCATAATTCACATCAGCGTTCAATCTATTGCCACTTAATGCATCACTGAAATTAAGGCCTAGAGCATTCTCGCCAATGACTGGTGGATTTGGATTCCATATCAGCGATGCATGTATTCCTCCAGTATCTGTTACTATATCCTCGGATGTCTCTTGTGATTGGTTTCCTTGTGGACGAATTGTAAATTTCATCGAGTCATTACTAATTCCTAATGCTGCCTTATTCTCTGCCAATTTTAGAATATCATTTTTGTTCAACAGAAAGTGGATTATCAATGCATTTTCTGAAGTAAATGGGTCGATTGCAAGCGCTCTTCCGACCAATGGTTGTCCATTGACAGTTCCACTAAATATGGTTGAATTCGAAAATTCACTAAACGATTTCGGGAACTTGATTTCTTCATGAACGAAAATATTTTGTGATCTTATTCTAGAAACGTTCCAATCAAACGGCATGGCCCATTTTGCTTCGAGGTCAGTCGACTCAAAGGTAAAGTTTTGAATTCTATCATAATAAGAGATTAATGTGGTGTTATAGTTTTGGGTTAGGTTTGTAGTGAAGACATCTCCAATACTGAGATAAGAATCAAATCTTGGAGCGTTCTCAGGCACAAAGATGTTCCTTACATTATCGATTCCGAAAATCTCTATACCAAAATGATATAATCCTCCTTCTGATAATACCGGACCAGATACTGTTAATTGTCCTGTTTCGCTTGACCATCCGCCCAAAAAGGGTTCTGTGGAGCCAAAGACCTTTATCGGACCCTCCCCTGGCTCAAATTTCAATGAGAGAGGTCCTTCTTTAGAATAGAACAATTCACGAAGTAGTAATTTATCTGCCTTTGTGATAGTTAGGAAATAGTTAACATTGGTAATATTGTTTCCAGTATTTGAATCAAATAACCTTAATTGAAAGAATGCATTTTGCATAGTGTCAGAAGTCAGTATAGGTGGGCTGATCTTTGTATAGAGGCTT
>DASVGC010000142.1:0-3250 GCA_036379735.1 Nitrososphaeraceae archaeon | reverse complement strand
CATGAACCAAATACTTCGATTTTCAAAGATCATTTGGAATTAGATGAGAGGGGTTATGTTGTTCTCAAAGAGAATACAAAAACTAGTGTTGAAGGAGTTTTTGCAGCTGGGGACGTTCATGACTATCGTTATAGACAAGCTATAACAGCAGCAGGATTTGGATGTATGGCTGCACTGGATGTTGAGAAGTGGCTAAGTGAAAAAAAATTTCATAAGTAATTATGGCTTGATAAACAACTCTGGTAACTTGGCTAATGCAGAAACATAATCACTTTCTGCCAGAACATTTTGTTCTTTATACAGACTTTTGAACTTTCTACCGTCGTCGGCAAAAATACCCACGATAACTCCTTTATCTATTTCCTCTGAATATTTCAACATTGACGACATTACGGAACCTGAAGATGGGCCTACGAACAATCCTTCCTTAATGAGAAGATCTTTAACTGTGTTAAATGAATCCTGATTTGTAGCCGTCATCCATCGATCCACAACCGTTTCTCTACGTTTGAATAGATCTGGCATAGATGATTCCTCAAAGTTTCTCAAACCCTGCAGTAAATGGTTTTGTTGTGCTTGGATAGCTACAACTTTCAAATTCTTATTCTTTTCCTTGAGAAAGGTACCTGTTCCAGTAATGGTGCCCCCAGTTCCACAACCTGTAAAGAAATGTGTCACTTTTCCATTTGTTTGTTCCCAAATTTCAGGACCAGTACTTTCATAATGAGCTAGATAATTAGAATCATTTTCATACTGATTTGGCATATAGTAAACATCTGATCTGGGTTTTGCAATAGCAGTAGCAAGAGCTATACTTTGGTCGGTTCCTGCTCCAACTCTTGGACAAAGATCATCTGAAGTTTCATGAAGTGTTGCCCCTAGGTTTCTTAGTATCTTTTTGGTTTCTTCACTTACTTTCTCTGGAATAACAATTTCTACCTTGTAGCCCATTGAAGATGCGATACCAGTTAATGCAATTCCAGTATTTCCAGAGGTAGGTTCGATAATAATGCTCTTATTCTTAACAAGCAAACCTTTCTTTTCAGCGTTTTTAACCATCCAATACGCTGCACGATCCTTGACAGAACCAAATGGATTATACCATTCTAACTTTGCATAAAATTTAATATTTTGAGTTGAATATGAAGTAAGTTCGTATAATGGAGTATTGCCAATGCGTTGTAATATTTCGGGTCCTACTATAGATGTCATCTAGGTCACTTTGCTTTCTTTATCACAAACTCTAGGTCGTTATCTTTTTTTTCGACGGATAATAAATTATGACCAGTTTTATCTGCCCATCTTGTAATGTCCTCTTCTGATTCAGGATCATCTGCGATAATCTTTATCTTGTCACCAATGCCTAATTTTTCAATTTCAATCTTGGTCCTAAAAACTGGTTCGGGACAATATAATCCTCTAACATCGATAACCTTAGCAAATGATTCTTTAGTTCCATTTTCGGCCGTCATATTCATTCTTAACCACTATTAATCAAGGTCTTGTTTATATTAAATGTTTATAGAAGTGCTGTAGATGCAATATTGCATAATTTAGTATACTTGGCATAAATGAGTTTGAGTACTCAGGCTATCTGAATAAATCATCTTCTTTTGATCTGGTAATCTGTGTTATTGAATAGTCTCCAGAGATGTAGTTGCAACCACGCACTATTACAACTGGAATGCGCGCCGATTTTCCCATGACAAGTTCTGCGGCAGACGCTAATTCGTCAGCAATAGCTATCTCAGTAACCTTTAGAATTTTTCCATACATGTCAGTATTTCCAACATAACTTAAGATGGGATTTATCCCTGCGGACCCAATTGCTACATTTACTTGGCCCTTCCTGAATGGTCTGCCAAAGGTGTCTGATATGATTACACTTACATTGACATTGGTCCTAGATTTAATATCATTTCTAATCCTTCTTGCAGATTCATCTGGATCATCGGGCAATAATACAACATGATTGGATGATTTACCTACGTTGCTGGCATCAATTCCCGCATTAGCACAAACAAAACCGTGTTTGGTCTCAGCAATAATGATATCCCGTTCTATTTTGACTATTTCGTTGGACTGTGAAATAATAAGTTCCACCAATCTAGGATCCTTTCCAGTATTCAATGATATCTTTTTAGATTCTTCAGAAGGAATTATAGTAGATAAATCAATAGTTTTACCCTCCGCCTTGGAAATAATTTTGTGTGTGATAACAACCACATCGTTCTCCAATAAAGATTGATTTCTTTCTTTAATGGCTTTAATAATGAGACCAGCAACATCATCCCCTTTACTAATGTCATCGTTAATTAGAATTGGAATGATTTGTGTATTAGAAAGTTTGTCCATATTGAACAATCAAACAAAGGACTATTGAGTTCATAATTGTGTTTCTATGGTCTTACCAAACTTCTTTTCCAAAAGGCTTAGAAGGATTGATAGGTCTCGTATTTCAATCGTAGCGTCGGCCCGTTGTTTAACAATGTCGACTGGACAGAAACCTACTGTATATCCCGCAATATCAAACAATTTTAAATCATTGGCGCCATCGACCACTACTACAATATCCTCCTTTTTTATTCCCCATTCTTTGATGATAGATTTTACGCCCAATGATTTATCTGAGCTAACATTAATTTTTACACCATCGAGCTTTCCATCATTGAAGATTAGCTCATTTGAATATATTTTGTCTAAATACAGCTCATCTTTGAGTTTGTCCGTGATTATCGTGAACCCTCCTGAAATCGCTATCATCCTCCATCCAGCTTTCTTAAGTGAATAACAGAGCTTTCTTGCACCTGGCATTATTTCCAAGTTATCAGCAATGTATTTTGCATCTTCAAAAGAAGTCCCTCTTAGAGCATTGACCCTCTTTATGAGGCCTTCTTCCCAATCGATTTCTCCTCTTATTCCCTGCTTTGTGATATCCCAGATTTCCTTTTCCTTCACCGGACCAAGCTTCTGAGCAAGAACTGGAAGGTACTCTGCATTGAGAAGAACACCTTCCACATCAAAGATTATCAGCATTTTAACTGTTAGTCGAGAGAGTTACATCACATTATATTAAGTTTATTTTGATTCATATCATGATTGCATTCATGAAGCACTTTCGCAAAAAAAATTCGTTACTAATTGGGATTAGTTTCAACGGAAGTTCAAGTACAAAAATGGATTTAAAAGTCTCTTAACCGAAGCTAATGTTAAAGATGTGAATTTAGATAAATTAATCACAATAATGTGA
>DASVGC010000141.1:0-5974 GCA_036379735.1 Nitrososphaeraceae archaeon | reverse complement strand
TGCTACAGAAAGTGTTTTTACTCTACCAATCATCTTACCCAAGTTTTCCCTATCTGGGACTGCAGACGCCTCTGGGTTGAGCTGACCATCACGGTAAATATATGGAATGCCATTTGGCTTTGAATCATCGGGCCAATGAAATGGGGCCAAAGATAGAAAATCATGTTTATTTCCACTTGGTGGTATCTGTGTTTTATCCATAACAGAATTTGCTTCTTCTAAGAGGTATGAGTCAGCCCTTACAAGTAATTGCTTTAATAATTCCTGTACTACTTCGTTTTTGCTATCATTTATTGAATCTCTTAGGGAAAGATCATATATCGTTAGTTGAGGTAATGTTTGAGAATTCAAATCCTGATTTGTGTAGTTTATAGATTGCTTGTCTTCGGCCGTGATTTGATTTGGATATGCAAATGCAAGCAATATAAAAACACTTGAACATAGAATGATTAGGAATTGCAAGTTAGCACTTAACGTCCTGGGAGCCAAGCTGAAACGACTATAATCCCACCATATAGCAAAGTAAATTATAAGGTTCAGTATCAATCTTGTGAGAAATAATCACAATGAGAATAATAATATTATCTCTTCAAAATATGGATTTCATTGTGAGACTATGTCAGGTAACCTGAAATTATCTTTTTATCATTTCATATTCATAATTAAATGCAAGTCTGCTAACTAATTCCAGCTATAATGAATTTGATACCGTAGTAAAAAAGGGGTAGCGTTAACAGAATAACTATGAACTTGTGATAATGAGATCCAATTATCTTCATACCTCTTGACGCAAAATATGAAGATAGGCCTAACCACGCGTAATCCATCCAAATATGCACGAAAAAAAGAAAAACTATTCCTAATGGATATCCAAGAAATTGCAGAGAATCAGAGATTAATTTGGCTCCAACTGAAATCCACCAGAGAAAGAAAAAGGGGTTAACTCCAGTGAATAATATTCCCGCAAGAATTGGATTTTCAATGCGGGATGGTTTGACAGTAGCATTAAGATTATCGCTTTTACCTAAAGTCCTTACCACATAAAAGACCCCAAATACAATGAGACTGACTCCTCCAATGATACTAATTATGGTAAATATACTGAACGTGGTACTTGGATAAGTAAATACTATGAATGGTAAAGAATAGAGAATTATTAATGGAAGCTCTACAATTGTATGTCCAATTGCAATTTTAATTCCGGACCAAAATCCTCCATATCTACTGAGAGCTAAATTTGCAAAGAAAAGTGGACCTGGAGTAAGAACCCCGGATGCTGATACTAGGATGATTTGTAGTGCCATGTCAAGTAAAATCATGATAAAACCAGTCTTTTACCACTGAATTGGTTTTTTGAATCTGAAGAAACCCCCTGAAGGTCCCGCAGCATCAACCAAGGCAAAATGTACTATATCTCTGGCAGCTGCTTGCGAACTTGTAGGTGCCATATAGCCTCCCATATCGGTGTTGACCCAGCCAGGACATACTGCGTTTACTTTAATGTTCGAGTCTCTTAATTCATCGGCCATTATTAATGTAAGAGCATTAAGTGATACCTTTGAAATTCTATAAGCAGCTTGATAACCTGCCATCTCGTTCATTGCCCCATATCCTGACGAAATATTTACTATTCTGCCATAACCATTTTGTTTCATAAGTGGAACAAAGGACCTGCACATGCGGAATGCTCCATAGAAATTAGCAGCCATTGTTTCCTGTACTATTTTCTCATCCACTTCAAATACGCTTACACCATCATCCAAGTAAATTCCCGCGTTATTAACAAGGATATCAACCCTTCCATACATCTTTAGAATCCACTGTCTAAGACAGGAAATATCTTTAATATCCGTCACGTCTAGTTTATGATATACAACATTATCATGATCATGTAATGAATCTAATGCCTTCTTACCATCTTCTTCATTCCTACTCGTGAGAACGACGCGACAATCAGCCTTAGACAGCTCCTTGCATACCTCATATCCAATCCCTCGATTTCCACCAGTTACAATTGCGACTCGTTTAAGTTGTTCCAAATCTTGAGTTACTTGTATAATGTGTTCATAGTTCTTATCAATTTCGATATGCGAAGAAATTATCTAGATGCTACTTGATTTTAGTTAATTTTTGTGAAAATTTTTATATCCTTTCAATTGACTCTTACAGAAAATATTTTCCATTCGTAACCTATATTTAAGATACATGATAAACTCGTTAATATTATGAAAAAAGAGATTAGACCAAAATATGTAGATGGATTTGTTTTGGCTGTTCCTAAGAGCAAGATCAATGAATATCTTCGATTGGCCAGAATGTGCGGCAAGATATGGCTTGAGCACGGAGCTTTGGAATATCTGGAATGTGTTGGCGACGATCTTAAAATAAGTATGGGAGTGCCATTTCCAAAAATGATTAAAATCAAACCCAAAGAAACTGTTATTTTTTCATGGATAACTTACAAATCGCGAACTCATAGAGATAGCGTTAATTCCAAAGTGATGAAGGATTCACGAATGAAAAATATGGATCCAAAATCCATGCCTTTCGATCCTAAGCGCATGGTATATGGCGGGTTCAAAATAGTAGTAAACGCATCATAATTTTTGCTTTTACCAAATCATGATAAAAGAATAGTATTACTACTCCAGGTCGGTATTACTGCAAAATCCAAATATGTTGAAATGTTTCTTACGTTACTAATTAACAATACTATATTATTGAAAATGAGAAAATACTTGATTCGATGATTGGACAATAGTAAATAGTATCCAAAGCTATAGAAAAGTTTTGGTGTAATTAAAAAAATATAGAGTTAAGAATAATTATCAAGTTATTTGGCAGCTTTTGAAATTAGTCTGGAAATTGTAATTTTTCTATGTTCTTGATTCCAGTGTTTTGAAAATTCTGTAATCAGGGGCCCAAAATTATCACAACATTTCTTGTCCTTTACTGTTTTACTAAATTTCTGTCCGAACTTGATGCAAGTCCAGCAACCAATAACGGGAATCAATGGCGCAATATAATAGCCTGTTTGCTTACCTGTAAATCCCCAAGCTTCACCTACTACACAATATTTAGAATCTCTGGCTAGAATCATTCTGTCTATTTCATCTAAACCTTGACTCAATTTTCTGGACCAATTGGGACAAATCTCCTCAAATGAGAGATCGGATTTTATAGTATGCGACTCAGTTCGAGTTCCGTTTTGAAACTCTAACTTTACCATGATTATATATACACAAACTAATCTATAACCTTAACCATATCGCCGTTTATTTGTCCCATTTTTCTTGTTAGCATTTTCGTCTTTACCAAAACTAATTGATTAATGAAAGTTTGTCCTGGGCTGGGTAGGTATCATGGTTTATAAGATTACACTACGCAATATTGCAGGTGTTGTCTGTAATTTGATAAGCAGAGTAGTTTTGGACAAAACTTGCAGGACATAAATGGGGATAGATATGTCTAGGGTATTTCAGAAATGAGAATATGGGATATCCCTCCAAACAAATTATGTACAAAGCATCTTTTGGGCGAACATCGTGAATTACACGCCATTTGGAACATTTTGACACTAAACAAAACTGGTTACTCAAGACATCCTGAAACTCTCAGATGGAAAGGGAAGCTGGCAGCATTATATCAAAGACATGAACAGCTCGTAAATGAAATGATTAGTAGAAATTATAACCACAAAACTGAATTAGATAGAAAGTATGCTATTGGCTATTCGAGTCAGAATCAATTTGTAAATACATATGATGAGCAGATTACTATTTTGAAAAATAAAGGATGTAAATGTAAGGTGTAGGAGATTGTTGATTTACAAGATTAGTTGTATACCTTGAAATAGAAAAATGATTTTTGGCATAAAGGGGAAATTATCTTGATTATTCACACCTAAATCTTTCCTAATTCATCTTCATCACTATATGCTCTTTCGGCATGTTCCTCAATATCCAATCCGGAATCCTCCACTTTTGGCGAAACTCGTACACCAATCAATACATCTATAACCTTCATTATAAGATACGTGCCGCCAAATCCAAGGAGCGCTGCAATTCCAACTCCTGTTGCCTGTATCAATAGCTGATTTGCATTACCATATAAGAGACCATTAACTCCAGTGGGGTTTATTGCAGTTGAGGCAAATATTCCTATAGATATCGCACCTATTATCCCTGCTATCCCGTGGACCGAACTAACATCAAGAGCATCATCTATCTTGAGTCTATCTTTGAGGAAGAGAACTCCAAGATAAGATGCTATACCTATCGCTATGCCAATTGCAAATGCGTGTTCAACGCTTACATAACCAGAAGCTGGAGTAATTCCTGCTAGACCGGCTATCGCGCCATTAATTGCTGCAATTACACTAGGTTTACCTGTCCTCATCCATGAGAGTCCTACCCATATTAGCGCAGATACGGCCGATGCCATATGTGTATTAATTACAGTGTTGCCAGCTACACCTCCTGATGCAAGAGCACTTCCAGCATTGAAGCCAAACCAACCAAGCCAAAGAAGAGATGACCCAAGAACCGCAAGCGGTATACTATGTGGAACCATTATTGAAGGTCCGAAATCCTTTCTTCTCCCTAATACTAGGGCTGCCGCAAGCGCACCCATTCCTGCACTAGTATGAATAACTATACCTCCCGCAAAATCCTTTACTCCCAGAACGTTAAGCCAGCCATCGACTCCCCAAATCCAATGCACCAAAGGATAGTAAATGAGCAAGCTCCATGCGGCTATAAACAATACAAAAGCGCTAAATTTCATTCTCTCTGCAATTGCCCCTGTCAGTAGCAATGGAGTAATTACGGCAAACATCATTTCGAACTTTACAAATAAGACCCCCGGTATAGTTGGAGCATATTGTGTTAAGGCGGCATCCCATGGAATGCCCTTAAGAAAAGTCCAATCCAAATTTCCAGCTAGCCCTGATGTATCTGGACCAAATGATAAACTAAAACCAAAGATAAACCACATTACACTAAGGAGCGCCATACCAAAGAAAATCTGCATAAAAATTGAAACTGTATTCTTCTTTCTTAGCAGACCAGCTTCAAATAATCCTAATGAAGGTATCATTAACAAAACTAGACTAGAAGCAATTAGCATCCAAGCTGTATCCCCCGTGTCTATAGGCAAGTCGTATTGATTCAATCAAATATGTATAAAAAAGTTACTTCTCGATCCGGAGATAATTTTTTTAATAGCGACCCATTAAAGAAGTTGATTGATAAGAATAGAAGTGATTATGGCTGAGAATGACATAGCCAAAGTAAGCGAGGGACTAAAAAGCACAGGAGTTGGCGGTTTAACTGTATTTAAGGTTAAAGGGCGAGGAAAAACAGTCCCGGCAGGTATTCATGCGTCAAAAGGGACAAAAATTTTCACACCTGAATTTGGTGATAAATACGTTGTAGTAGCAGTACTTCCAGACGAGAAAATGGATGAGGCTATCAAAATAGTAAGAGAGAATTCTAAAATAGGCAAGATCTTTATCGTCCCAGTAACTCATGCAATAGACCTTGCAACAGGAGCTGAGGATGAACAGGCTATCTGAGGAATTGAGCAATCAAGCAATCAAGTATTCAACGACGCTAATTCCTTGTTCTTCGTGGTTCAAATTTGCCCTAATTTTGATATTCCTCAGTTATCAGAAAAGATCTCCTGTTTTTTTGCAGCAAGAAGTGTCATCCTTCTTTCGATATAGTTTCCAACTCTTATTTCTATTCCGCAAGAATAGAACTAATTTCAAGTTTCATTACGACACTCAGCTGGACTGACACCGTCGGAGTTATAAATAATATCCATCAAACGATTTTTCTGGATTTTGTCCATTAGCAAGGAAACATCTTTGTCTTCGTCATATGTTAGATACTTATTTGGTTGAATACCTATACTACCAACAACAGATTTTGACGATGGCATGACATCCAATATACTTAGATTTCCCACTATA
>DASVGC010000140.1:0-9039 GCA_036379735.1 Nitrososphaeraceae archaeon | reverse complement strand
CCACATTGCAAATATGAATATGCTGAAAACTCTTGTGAGTCGAATCCCTCCAAAGGCTCATAGGATTATTGAAAAATTTTGGCCTGGTCCAATCACTCTTGTTCTAAAAAAATCAAGGATTGTACCTGAGATTACCACAGGAGGCTTGAACACTGTTGCAGTACGCATGCCAAGAAATAGAATTGCCCTCGCGCTCATAAAAGAGTCTGGGCTTCCCATAGCCGCGCCATCTGCAAATATTTCGGGAAAACCAAGCCCTACAAGGGCCACACACGTAAAAGATGATCTTAATGGAAAAATAAGGTTAATTCTGGATGGCGGAAGTACGAGGATTGGTATTGAATCTACAGTAATTGACATGACTCATCGTATTCCAGTTATACTAAGGCCAGGGGGAATTTCGAAAGAATCAATCGAAAACGTAATAGGTAAAGTATGCTTTCATGATTCTCTTCTTGGTAAAGTGGGTGAAAAGATGGCGGTATACAGGGCACCTGGTATGAAGTACCGACATTATTCACCAAAGGCTAAAGTAATACTGGTAGAAGGTCCTGAAAATCAAGTAAATAAAAAGATAATTCAATTGACTGAAAAACTAGAAGCTGAAGGTAAGAAAGTATCAATTATGACGACCAATAAAACATTGAAAGTTAAACCAAAAAAAATTCAATATATGGGAAGGACATTAGAGAGTATAGCAAGAAATCTATATACAAATCTGCGACAAGCAGACAAAGATAACGTGGATGTCATCATTGTTCAAGGAGTTCAATATAAGAAGACAGGTTTTGCGATTATGAATAGGCTAAAGAAAGCGGCCAATACAAAGATTAATGTTCCACCATAGAGTAATTGAATTTTAGTTCTAAGTTAATGTTGATATTATTTTTCTGATAGTTGAACTTTTTCCTAGATGAGTGCCTACTTTTTCATAATTAAATTTCTTCATGAAAGGAATTATTGATATTGTGTTAGTTTCAGTCAATCTTTCAACATAATTTGGGGTCATAGATTCCACGATACTTGGGTCCCTTGGCATCTGGTTAAATATTACCCCTAGAATTGGTATTTTCTTTAATTTGCATGCGTTTATTGTCAAAATCGTATGATTAATCGAGCCTAATCTGGGACTAGATACAATAATAGTCGGAAGATTCATTCTTTTTATAACATCTAAAAGCGAAAGTTTCCTCGTGATAGGAACCATTATGCCGCCAATTCCCTCAACAATAGTAAAATCATATTTACTCTTTAGAACCCCAAATTTTTTGGTAACCGTTTCTATGTCCACAGTTTCATGCAAGATATCGGCAGCCATTAAGGGAGAAGCAGGTAATTGAAAGTATACAGGATTTAACAGATAGTCAGATTCTTTAATTCCTGCAGCTTTTGCAAGGGAAGCTGTATCTCGCGATCTGTAGCGATTTGAGTAAACAGTGGACGATGTCGCAAATGGTTTCATAACCCCAACTCTTATCGCATTTTTCCGGAGTAACCAAGTCAATCCACATGCTATCGTGGTTTTTCCAATTTCAGTATCAGTACCCGTAATAAATACTCCTTGTAATTTCTTGAGACTTCTAGTAGAATTTGCTTTCGTAAATAAGCGTAAATTTACTATTATTTAGATTTTTTATCTGCAGTTTGTAGTTGTAAAGAGGGCTAATGACTGAATGATATAGAGATGTCCATAATTAACCTCCTAGCATTATTGACGAAAAGTAAGACTAAAATTGAATCAAACTGTACCGTTTCTTAATTTGGATACCAAGAAAGGAGTACTATCCACTACTAGTATTATAATTATTTTTTTGATATCGTCTTCTCTGCTTCATGGATTCGGCCAACATACAAACAATGACACATCTGCGGATGGGGAATTCTTTCCCAACTATGAAAAAACAATAATTTCAATTAATGGTTTTAATGTCTCTATGGCAATAGCATCTACTGACGAACAAAGAATCAAGGGTCTCTCTGGAATAGAAAAGTTGAATGAGAGTGAAGGGATGTTATTTTTGTTCGACGAGCCTTCAAAACAGGGTTTCTGGATGAACAAGATGTATATTCCTATTGACATAATTTGGCTGGACTCAAACAATAAAGTTGTCCATATCGAAAAACAATTGGAACCATGTAAACTATTTCTAGCATGCCCCGTCTACAATCCTCAAATTGATTCGCTATACGTATTAGAACTTCAATCTGGCTTTGTTGATGAACATTCTATCAAAAATGACATGATCGTTAATTTTGACGTATCAATAGCATCTGAATCCAATAATAATTAATTTATCTACAAAAACGCATTATTAGAACAATTCCATTATCATCGACTCATTTTCTTTTGAGTATCAGAATTGCAGGTTGCGTTTCAATATATTAAATAACTGATCGTCTGATAAGTCAAGTTCTTATATCAAGAGATCATGGGCAGATCACGGTTAACTTTGTTGTAACACTCCGGTGGGATTACCATATGCTAAAGTCCCACCGGTTTATAATTATCAATTAAATGTAATTGTAGATGATTTTATTCGTTCCATTATCAATTGAGAATTTGAGAAATGGAAAATCGTCAAGGATTTGGTAGCATGGTCCTGGGTCCTGACCTACATTATCAGGCAACATCGACTTGAACTGTTTCATGATTTGCTGAGAATAATAACTTGAAGGAAAAACTCATGACTGGTGGATACAAGACCTTTATTGGTCCGAGGTCCGTCTCTTTAAGTAATCATTTTATATTTTTTGTCCAAAACATAATCAACGTAAACTATTATCTCAATCATCATACGTTTCATGTAGTGCGCATTGTTTGCAGTATGAAAAATATTCTATCGGTAAATTCAGATTTAACGTAGTAAAGAAGGCACTATTGCTTTTTTACCACTTGTTCTTACTCAATATACTTATACTTAGTTTAGTATCATTTTGCGATAACAAATGTTGAACACGAAAAACCTGTTGATGCTTGTAGTGCTGTCTGCTGGATTGTTGACAGTGCTTATAGGAACAGCGACATCACAGATACAACCAGTATTTGCTGATAAAGACGAGGAAGAATGTGAAGACAATGGTGACTTCAATTGTAATGAAGAGACCCAGAAGATTCACCAAGAAAATAACTGTAAAATTGTAAATGAGAACGAAAACGATGACAAAAGTGATGAAAATGAAAACGGCGGTAGCAGCAATGGTGATATAACTTGCTGGAACTTTGCCCAAAATCCAGAAGATGGAGATGCTATCGTTGATGAAGATGTACTCGATCCATTCTCGTTGACATCTTAAGGGTAGCACTGATGAATCGCAAGTTACAGTAAGCATTCCCCCAACACTTTTTCTTTAATTTAACAATCAGGTACAAACTTTTTACTAATTTAGATTAAGGCATCGCATAAGATAACAATAATTAAAATTGAACAGCCTTTAATCTACAATGATGGGAGAAAAGGATATTGTCATTAATTTTGACAAAGAAGAAGTCAAATCTAACGAAGAACTCAATGGAGTCATAAAAATTAACTATCAGGGGAGATTTGATAGCGTAGTAATAAATTCACAGATAGACAATACTAGTGAAATATTTAATTTCGTAAAACTCAATGAGAAGAAAATTAATTATTCGTATGCAAGAATGCCCATCTTAAAACAGGACATGCAAAATCAGAACGAAATCAAATTTACAGCAATTACAAAACATGTTCCCCAAGGAAATTCAAAGGTCAAATTCAGAGCTACCATAATTCAAGAGCATAAGGAAGTTGCGGATGATGTTGTGTTCCTGAAAATAGTATTGTAAAGGAACGTGCGAGATTTAGTTAGTATCGAACAGCTAATTATTGGCCATTAATTGGAAATTCAAATTTTAAACAGTATTGAAATTGATCGTAAAAAGTTAGACGAAACTTTTTACAATAATTACCTTGCCTGTCATCCACGGATGTGGCTCGCAGTGATAAGCATATTCTCCATCCTTTGTAAATGTAAATTCGTATGTTTGTTGTGGGAGTATTAGACCACCACTATCAATAGAATTAAAAGGACCGCTTATTTGATCCTCATATTGAGTATCGGTAGTAACAGTATGCGCCGTTGTGTCGGCGTTAGTCCAAATTATTTTATTGCTGATACCTAATGTTCCTCTTATTTCCTTGGGATCAAAATTCTTCTGCTGCGAAGGCAAAGATGAGCCTTCCAGTATAGATACCTTTGTTGGTTCAGGAGGATTCAGAATTTCCTCGGGTAATTCTGGTTTTGCATTTGCTTCTGGAGTATAAACAAATTGATAATAACTCATACTTGCTGTCACAGCAACAATAAATGCAATGATGCTGATCCCTGCAGCGTGATTATTCATCTGTCATCTGCTTTAACTAGACTAATATATATAATATTAAGATCAGTCGTTCGTCGCACAAATTGTCTTGTTATAACTATCTTGATGAAATGAAAGGTTATTTTTTATCATCAGCAACTAAATTCTGTTTGCCATGCTCACTTGTTGACTCAATTTTACTAGAAGATTGAACTGATGGGGATGGTGTTGATGATGACGATGATGGAGTCGCGCCGCCCTTTGTAGTCGGAGCTACCGCTTTTTCTTTAGCCGCGGAATTTTCTAGTTCCTTTGTAGTAGCGGCTATTTGAGGTGCCTCGGTCTGTCCTGTTTTCGTCAAGGAAGGAGGTTTTGCTTTAGCAGGCATTGGAGGAAGGGTTGGTTTTGGCGGCGGTGCTTTTTGTAAGGATTTTCCATGTCTGAATATGTGAAACATGCCTGCAAATACTAGCATCATGATACCAATGATAAAGAGAGAGTAGTTCTTCATTCCATTGAGAACTGCGTAATATGCAGCGATATTAAGATAAACTTGAAATGCAAGGAGAGCAATAAAAATACCATATATCCATTTTTCTGTTAAATTTATGGAGCTTTTAGTCGTTGGTTTCTTTGGTTGAACCTTTGCATTGGCTTCCGCATTCCTTGCTAATTTTATCATCATGTATGTGAAACCAAATGACAATGGTACGAGTAAAATCATGACAAGATATAAGAAGACAGGATCAATAACGAGTCGTTCTAGTAATGATTTGGTTCTATCAGGATCTATGTAGAATCCCCAGTAAGTCGTTACTATTATCTGTGCTAAACTTGTGATCCCTACTGCAGTAATAATAGGTCTATCCTTCCATGAAAATTTCTTGTACCTGTCAATGAATGGTACAATAAGTAATGCAAAAATGAACAAACCTGGCCAAGCCACACCTGTTGTAAATTTGTCATACGCACTACGTAGAAATGCATAAAGTCCTGTCAAATACCATTCAGGGACTGTAATGCCAGGTGGAACATTTGGATCGAATTTCAGTCCCATGTCCACGGGAAAAACCCCTCCAGTCAGCATAATTGCTCCCGTTATTGCCATAACCATAGGAACATCAAAAACCAGGAACCTGGGGAAATGTACAACCATCAGTCCCAACATTGCGATTGGTAACAAGAATACATGAAACGCGTAGAACCTAAGTACAAAATCATGGAATCCCCCTCCAAAGAACGCTTCTGTCATCTGTGGTCCCAGTATCGGAATAGAATTTGTGAGGGAAGCTGCTATCGAAATTGCTAATTCAGCTCTTTCGCTGAATATTATATCATATCCGGTAAAGGCTTCTAATATTGTAAGTACGCCTAGTATAATTCCGGTGACCCAGAGTATTTCGTTTCTAATCTTATATCTACCACTGAAGTATTGATAGTACATATGCAATAAAGCAACCATGACCATTGCGTTTGATGCGTGGTAGTGAATGTTTCTAAGATGGAACCCATATGGGATAACATCGTTAATGTTTTTTACACTATCCCACGCCCTATCAAGAATTGGCTCATAATAAAGCATGAGTAATGCACCAGTAACACCTAGAATTATGAAAATTACAAAGGTGAGCATTCCTAAAAATCCAAGCGGGCTGACAAACCTACTTGGGAGCGTAAATTTGAGTGCCATAAAGATGGTACGGTCTACTCCAGCGTAAGTCCATCTAAAGAATCGAGTTAAACTATTCTCTCTATGTAAGGAAACGCCCAAATCCCACTACCCCATTACCATTAGGACTCCAATTCGGAGGTTTAATCCACACGTTACCATCAGAAGTAATTTCTAAATCTAAACTTGGAAGCACGTTAGAAGGAGGAGCTTGCAAAGATGCCGGACCTGCAAATGCTTTACCCGTAAGAGGATCATACATGCTACCATGGCACGGACATTCTCCTCTTTTTCTGCCATCTTGTGGCCAGTATTTCCATAGACACCAAAGATGAAGGCAAACCATACTGTACATTCTGAAGGCAGTTGCATCGTTCTTTTTTCCACCTAGTTCTTCAGGTAATCTTATAAATTGCCATGTTCGAAAAGCCTCCTTATTCAATACTGGATCATCGCTTTTAGGAAAAATTACAGCTTCAGCATGATTAACTGGAAAAGAATTGACATTAGCTTGAGAACCGTCAGGGAGTTCTACTCTTTGTCTTTCAACTGATTGCTCTTTAGGCGGTGGAAGGAATTTGCCCCAGTCTGCAAAAACCGCAAAAGTCATGACAGTACCTGCAGCAGCCATCAGTTTCATGAAATCACGTCTTGAGACTTTACCTCCACTTTTCGGAGAAGGCTGCTGAGCCATACAAACCTACAGACTCGAAATATATCATATAAACTTTTATTCACTATTCTTCCTTGTTATAGTCGCGATTCCTAAATGCTACCTTCCGTATTAATATCAAATTAAGTTGTAATAATTTTATTACTTTACAAATTCGCTAATTTTTTTATTTTATTGTTGAATCTTTCCCTAAATTCTGGAACATTAATAATTGCTCGCTCATGTAATCCATCACCAATTTTTTCGAGCCTATCTGTAGCTTCTACTTCAAAAGTGATTCTTTTATCTACCACTTTGATTACCTTCGCTTTTAGTTTAACCTGAGTCCCAACTGGAGTCGCCTTCAAGTGCCTAACATTAACAAGAGTTCCTACCGAGTCCCATTCATTGTCCTGCAAAAATTCTTCCTTTAACAATAATCTACACGTCTCTTCCATCTCTGATATCATGGAAGGAGTAGAAAAGACATTTTCCCCTTCCCATAAGAAGCTTGTAGTCTGCCCTGCATTTACCTTAATCTCTCTTACCTTCGTTGCATCTATCAGAACCTTCTTAATCATACTGAAAGATCACTTTTTTTGACATTGCAATAAAAAGAAAAGAGGTCGGCGAGATACTACTTTGCCTTTCGTACTGCGGATATTATTGCATATCCCAGACCTACAGCCAAACCAAATGCAAGTGGTATCCATACCCCAAAGCTTTCAGAAGTTGCCGGTACTATTTGTTGAATTATGCTTTCGAACATTATTAATTGTGGTATAAATTAATCAGTATATTAGATTTTCTCAAGCCACAAGTTTTAGATAAGAATCTCTAAAATCCAGAATCGAGATTTCTCAACCCTATCTTGTTGCGCGGAGGTCATACACAATCGGCTGTTCGCTGCCCTTAAATTACCCACACGTGGCTATTTCAAAATATGAAAATGCAGAAAGAGCTGAATAAATTCTGCCCAAAATGTAAGAAGCATACAACTCAATCAGTCGCCATTTATAAGAAGGGCAAGGACAGAAAAACTGCCGAAGGGGCCAGAAGACATGCAGAGGATAAAAAAGGATATGGCGGACAAAAGTTCCCGGAACTAAAAAGAACTGCCAAGACTACAAAGAAAATAACTTTAAGATATACTTGTAAAAATTGTCAACGTAAAACTATGAAAGAAGGTATGCGTATGCGAAAGCTGGAGATCCAGCCTTAAATTGTGATATGTCATGAAAAAAGAAAATATTTTGATTCCAAAACCAAAAAGCAATTTCTTGTCTGTACAATGCACCAGTTGCCAGGAAAAGCAAGTTATTTTTTCCCATGCAACTATCGATATTAATTGTAAATCGTGTGGAAATCCAATTGCAAAAAAAACCGGCGGAAGAGCAAGTGTCTTGGGGGAAATCCTCAATACGCTTGATTAAGTTTAGACTTTAACAAAAAATAATCTTTTTTTGTGTTAATGTTAAAGGCGAGCTTTTCGTCATTTAAAGTTATGTAATGTTCCTTTATTATTTTTCCTGATTGTATTTTGGATGAATCAAAAATGCTTACTCCAGAATGATAACATTCCTTGTCGCGCAGTTTTAGTAATATGGTTGGTAACAAACCCAATTTCATTATAAATGCCTTATCCATTACAATCGAAATAGAGGGTTTGTCTCCCTGCCAGTTGGAAATTATTTTGCTAATTACATACGGAGTGATTAGTGGTATGTCTGCGGGAATCACGAATATTGTGGCAGGTTTTAATTTCTCTAATGCAGAGACAAGATCAGTGGAATAATCAATACCCGTGGTCTCAATAACTTCAAGATAGCCAGTCCTAGAATAATCATGTTTTTTCAAAAAATCTATAGTAGCTATACTGTTCCGACTTGCAGCCGCAAATATTTTATTAAACTGTTCAGATTTTTTCAATGATAGGATAATATGTTCAATTAATGGTTTATCATTAAATTCTAGCATAGTTTTATCTGAACAAAAGTCTTTTATTCTTTCCCCTTTACCACCACACATAATTAAGGCATGTATTTCTCTTTTCATATTACATGGCCAATGTGGATAGTATTAGTAACGCTGATAATCGAGAAATTTCATTAGAAGCTCCAAAAACATCACCGCTAACGCCTCCAAAATTCTTATAAGATATTATGGTAATAATCAGCCCTATTATTACTACAATACCTAAAGTTAGTAAACCCATAATACCTTCTATGATGAAAATCAATATGACAGTTATTATGATTGATATTGCTACTTTTGTCCGTTTTTTCATCTCAATAGTGAATGGTGAGCTTAGACCTGACCAGGCAGAAGTTCCGATAGATGCCTGCATTACCATTATGTACTTGGATATTATCTCTGCAACAATTATCGCGTAAAATA
>DASVGC010000139.1:0-2212 GCA_036379735.1 Nitrososphaeraceae archaeon | reverse complement strand
TGTAATTCTCTATCTAATTATAATAACTTGGCTTACCTAAGTTTACTCACTATAAGTAATTTGATGGTTGAATGAGATGCTTACTTAAAGCAGCTAAAGTCATGAAATTTTTTTTCATAATTTACAATATTGGAGAATTATAACCAAAAAAAAGCTCACTTTAGTTTCCAGGGAACATCATTGCAATCTTGTCGCTTATTGATAACTCTCGCAAGAACAAACAGCAAATCTGATAATCTGTTTAGATATATGAGAATGTTCTGATTTATTTCTTGTTGCTTAGACAATGCTACTGCAGATCTTTCAGCACGTCTGATTACGGTTCTACAAATATGGAGCATAGACGATTCAGTAGTACCACCAGGAAGGATGAAATAAGTTATTGGCTCTAGTTCTGATTCTAGTTTGTCAACATGATTCTCTATGTTGGTTACCATTTCTATTTTGACAAGCATTTTGTCATCTTTCACTTTTTTGGGATTTGCCAATTCTGCTCCTAAAATGAACAAGTCATGCTGAATATCTAGAAGTATTTTTTCTAAATCTTCAAAATTTGAATTCCCTTTGATGTTTGATATTGTCAATCCAATATGAGAATTTGCCTCATCAACTTCACCATATGCAATTATTCTTAGATCAGATTTCAAGGCTCTAGAACCATCAATCAATCCCGTATCTCCCTTATCACCTGTTTTGGTGTAAATTTTCAAGATCGAAATACACTATTAGCTGACTCCATAAATTATTTTATGTTCGTTCTCCTCAAGAAGGTAAAAATAACAAAATCCGACAGATGGATTCTATGCCTTGACTGGGTTTACTTTAATAATATAATTTGTGTCAATAAGAAAATTAGTAAGAATGAACCTCTATTTTGTGCTCTTTGAGATATTTTTTTTTCTTGAATCTCTCGTTACACTTCTCACATTTAAAGGGCTTCTCGAACTCTATAAGGAACCGTTTTCTCCTCTCCTCAGGCGTTTCCACGACCACTTTTAAATCTGTATTATCCATCGTAATTAATTTTTAAAACTGATTATAGTTTATTTACTTTAAGGAAGAAAGTACTATAGACAAAACTAGTTAAATAATTATTTCTTACTTGTAAGCCCTGCTAAGAACTAAGTACCTTCACTGTCATCAACAATTTCGATATGGTCACTAGCTACGAGTTTTAGTTTTTTGCGAATAATTCTTGCCAAAACACTCTGTCTGGCGCCAGAAAGAGAGTGATCTTTGTGAATCTTGAATCTAAACTCTTTGATTGTTTCATCAGAACTATTAGATTTCTGCTTGAATCTATATACCTCATTTTTGAGTTTGACTATTTCTACATCATTGTAGTCTATTTCCTCTTCTTCCACCAAATCTACGCACATATTTCAATTCAATTGAATATAATAAAGGCACCTAACTCCTAAAGTTATCTCATACTTTTCAAATCTCTACAAGTTACCTGATTTGTCAAGGAAGATACTTCCAGTTTTTTGAGGGATTCCTAAAAATTTTACTTGCAGTTGATCTCAGGACAAGATTAGATTATATATAATTCGTACAGAAGTTTAGCTGTGCCGTCGTAGCTCAGCCTGGGAGAGCACTCGACCAGTATTGGGGTGAAGCTGAAGACCGAGCTGTCGTGAGCTCAAATCTCACCGACGGCACTTTTGGTTTTCAATTACACAATTATGAAAACAAGAATCAGACCAAGAGTGTGATTCGATTAAATCCGGTTAATCAGTCATTTATTAGTATTTAGATGAATGTAAAGATGTAGAAGACTAATCTGATGTCTTGTTTAACAAATCTTGTTTCATTTTTAGAAATTCTTCGTCATTTAGAATTCCTTTATCCCTTAGATTCGCTAATTTCAGTAATTCATCGGCCAACGATTCTTTTACCTCAACTACTTGCTTTTGTGATTCAATTTTGATTTTATCCATTGAATTCTTCACATAAAGCATTATTTGCTCTGCCTCGTTTTTTGATATAGCTTCCATTTCGTCGGTTAATCCAGGTGCCTTTATAATTATCTTGGATGAAAAAACGCCTCTTTCCAATTCTATTGAGGTTATTTTATCATAGGATACGGATACGATGTTTTCTCTTACCCCTAGTAGTGAAGGGTCTCTAATTATGATTCTCTTATTGGTAACATATATCGTATCGGGACTTGTGAATGAACCACCGGGTTTGTGTTTTGATTGTCTGGCAA
>DASVGC010000138.1:0-2760 GCA_036379735.1 Nitrososphaeraceae archaeon | reverse complement strand
TTATTTTTCTTGAAATTCTATCACCATCAAAATTGAAGAATGAAATATCGCTATCATTAATTACAACAATATCACGATTATCCAAAAAAATCGCGCGATCTGTGTGATTTAAGAATCCTAGAATGTCACTGGATAGAAAATAGTCATCGTTACCAACTCCTACTATCAGTGGTTCATCATATCGGGCACCGCATAATGTCGATGAGTTAAATACGGCCACAAATGCGAAAGAACCTGTAAGTCGTTTGCATGTAAAGATCATTGATAATCGAATATCGCCAGTGATTTCAAAATATTCCTCTAACAAGTGAGCAATAACTTCGCTGTCGGTTTCACTATTAAATTCATGACCAGATCTAAGAAGTTCATCTTTTAATTCATCGTAATTTTCGATTATGCCATTATGTACAACAGCTATTGTTGAATTGCACGCAAGATGAGGATGTGCATTAGAGTCAACGATACCTCCATGCGTTGCCCAACGTGTGTGCCCTATTCCTAATTTACCGGGTAATTCTTCAAGCTTTAAAGACTTGTTGACTTCTGCAACCTTACCGACGCCTTTACGTATCAAGAGTTTACCTGATTTAATTGTGGCAATACCCACACTATCGTATCCCCTATATTCCATCTTCTGAAGACCTTCTATTAATACGGAAGATGCGTGTTCATTGCCCTTGTATCCAATTATTGAACACATAACACTATTCTACCATTTTACTTGGTTTAAAATAATTACTAACATTACAAGTTACCACTATAAAATAAATTATAACGCTTTTTAAAAAACGTGTACACTCATAACATAATAGATCTTATTCCAATTATGCTTGCTTGCATACCGGACAAGATTAATATATAATAGTTAGTAAATCTTTATTTGATGAATAGGAAAAGCCTAGTCTATACATCAAATGAAAATGTTTTCACAAAGGAAATCCTAATTCTTGAAAAATCAAGTGAAATGCGGGTTCTTTCAAATCCGATAGCTTGGAAAATTGTCAACCTGCTTGCAGGTAAGCCCATGTATCCTGCTCAGATTGCAAAAGAACTCAAGATTTACGAACAAAGTGCATATTATTACATAAGGAAACTACTGGCCATTAGAGCAATTGGTCAAGTCGAAACGTCATTTGTACGAGGCGGAACTGCAAAACTTTACAAAACAGAGTATGCGGCATTTGGAATTGAAATGGATTGGGGAGAGAGAAAATTTGAAAATGTAAAAAATGGAAAAATTAACAGAAGTATTCGGAATTTTTTTGAGAACTTTATTGATGATGGATTGTTCAACGGTGTGATTGTGGTAGGCGCTCCAGACCCACATGGCCCCTATCGGTCCTCTGCAAGGGATGGTCACTATGCAGCGCAGCTTGCTTTTTTCTTGGGGGGCTATTGTACCCTGCCACAAAATTTTGTGGTAAAATTAGATGTTGATGCGAAGTCAGAGAAAATTTCAAGAACAGAAAACATCATCTCTATTGGCGGTCCTGGAACTAATATTATAACTTCAGAATTTAATCGATACTTGCCAATACGATTTGATGAATCCAATTTCTGGTCTGGACTGATAGCTCCTCAAGGAAGAACCCACACGCTTGACAACCATGGCCTTATTGCAAAAATTAAAAATCCATTCTCTGAAAAGTTAAGTATCATTTTCGTCGCCGGAGTCAGATCAGCAGGAACCAAATCGGCAATTATCGCCCTAACAAATCATGGCAATGAGATTTTAAAGAAATTTAATCAAGATGACAACTGGGCTGTGGTGGTCCAGGGCTTTGATATGGATTCAGACGGAAAAATTGATACCATAGATATTGTAGACGAAATATCTACCAGTAGTGTCTAGAAAAATATATTTACTAACTGGCAGTAACTTCCGTTGTTTTGTTCGGGACCACAACGTGAACCAATATTTTCGATTCGTCCTCTTTCTTTACCAGATATCCGGGTAAGTTCACCTTTCTATTACCAATAGATACATGTCCATGTATTACAACTTGTCTTGCCTGGAATGGAGACTTTATTCCCATTTTTCTCATTACGATAGTTTGTAATCTTCTTTCAAGTATATCTTCGATCTTTAAATTCAAAATATCATCTAAAGATGCAGTACTGGTCAAACCAAGTCTATTCAGGAATGATAAAAGATGAGTCTCTTTTTCTTGCCTATCCTCAAGTGTCAGGGCTAGTAGCGTTCTTGCTTGATTCCTAAAGTTAGCTACTTTAGTTTGAGCCTTCCACAGTTCTCTTTTATTCCTGAGACCATATGACCCAATAATATATAATTCTGAACTTAGTTGGTCAGAATTCCATATTCTCCTTGGCCGTCTGTAACTTTTTTTCGATTTTCTTGGATCTCCCATTCTTCCTCACTATTCTTTGGTTTCAGGAGATTTTGGTGCACTGCTTTTTGGAGCAGAAGCCTCAGGAGTTGCAGATTCAGCTCCAGCTGCAGGTGTGCCACTATCCTTTGCTTCTGCAGGAGCCCCAGCGCCACCGGCGGGTCTTAATGCCACCTTCTTTACTCCAACTGCACCACCTTTTCTACCAGTTGTTCGAGTGCACTGACCTCTGACTCTCAGTCCAAACATGTGTCTATAGCCTCTCCAACTATAGACTGTCTTTTCTCTCTCAATATCGTTTGAAATTGTAAAATCAAGATCTGATGTAAGCAAATGCTTGTCTGTGCCTGTATCGCTGTCTTTTCTTCTGTTTAGATACCAATTTGGAATTCCTATCAAAGAAGGATTCTTT
>DASVGC010000137.1:0-3012 GCA_036379735.1 Nitrososphaeraceae archaeon | reverse complement strand
CTTCAGTTTTTGCTTTATATAAAGAATCTGATACAATTAAAAACAATACATATAATGGATTTCGAAAAGAAATTTGATGATTACGTAATCTCAAAAATGATCGAGAAAATTGGATCATTTGATGGTCTCTGATTTATCTCCATCTAATTTAGTAAAATTCGTTTTTGTTAAGCTTCCATGTTCTAGCTTTCACGTTTTATTGGTTTGAATATATTATCTTGTGTAATATAATATTCAATAATTGTATTTAATAATCGAGTTTCGTTTAATCTATCAGCTACACGATACATGATTTAATTTTTAGTTCTTTTATTTCATTGTAATAACCTGATTTCTTTAAATAAGGTGGCAAACCAATAAATAAACATAAATATGAGTCAAAACGGTAACAATAAATTAAATCCAAGTCTCAAAGTTGCAGAAGCAGAACAAAGAGATGTGGGAAGAAAAATTGCACGTATAGACCCAGATATCGCACATCAATTACAAATATCATCTGGTGATGTTATAGAGGTCTCTTCTCTGGGTAAAAAAGTGACGGTATTAAATTGGCCGGCAAGAGAAAATGATAGAGGAAAAGGTCTAATCCGGATTGATGGATATATTAGAAATAGACTTGATGTAGGTATAAATGATCTTGTTGATATTAAAAAAGTAGAATCCAAAGATGCTCAAAGTATCACCCTTGCACCAACTGAACCTCTTAGAATTGTAGGTGCAGAGGAATATCTCGGAGAATATTTGCTTGGTAATCTGGTAACTACTGGCGATGTCATTCCGCTCATTATAATGAGTCAACGTGTGGATTTGGTTGTAATATCTACAAGACCATCAGGTCCGGTATTAATTAATGAATCAACCGAAATAATTATTTCAGAAGAAAGTGCTAAAGCTGTACAGATTGCCAAAGAAGGAATTGCTCCCTCAATAACATATGAGGATATTGGAGGGATCAAGGGCCAAGTATCCCGGGTAAGAGAGATGATAGAACTTCCATTGAGGCATCCTGAATTGTTTAGAAGGCTTGGTGTAGAAGCACCAAAAGGTGTGTTATTACATGGACCTCCCGGCACTGGTAAAACTTTGCTTGCAAAGGCTATTGCAAATGAAACCAATGCAAGCTATTATACCATCGGTGGTCCTGAGATAATGAGCAAATTTTATGGAGAATCAGAAGAAAAACTACGAAATGTGTTCAAACAGGCAGAACAAAATGCACCTTCAATAATTTTTATTGATGAGATTGATTCTATCGCACCAAATAGAGATGAAGTCAGTGGAGAGGTTGAACGAAGAATTGTTGCACAGCTGTTATCCTTGATGGATGGAATGTCTTCAAGAGGAAAAGTTGTTGTAATAGGGGCAACGAACAGGATAAATGCCATCGATCCAGCACTTAGGCGTCCTGGAAGATTTGATAGAGAGATTGAGATCGGTGTTCCTGATAAAGAAGGGAGATTCGAAATCCTTCAGATCCATACTAGGGGACTGCCCCTTTCGAAGGATGTGGAGCTTGAAAAGTTAGCCAGTATGTCTCATGGTTTTGTAGGTGCTGATCTTCATGCACTGGCAAAAGAAGCCGCGATGCGCTCTTTGAGAAAGGTATTACCAGAAATAGACCTTGCAACCGAAAGCATACCTTCTGAAACCTTAAAGAAAATAGTGGTGACCATGCAAGATTTTCTAGAAGTGATCAAAGAAATGGAACCTTCTGCTCTCAGAGAGGTTTTTGTTGAAGTTCCAGATGTTAAATGGGATGACATAGGTGGGCTTACCACAATTAAGCAAGAGCTACAGGAAGCAGTAGAATGGCCACTAAAATATCAAGGTCTTTTTAACCATACTGATGCAACGCCACCAAAAGGAGTTCTTTTATACGGACCGCCTGGCACAGGAAAAACACTTATTGCAAAAGCTACGGCTAATGAAAGCGAAGCTAACTTCATTAGTATAAAAGGACCAGAACTTCTTTCGAAATGGGTTGGCGAATCGGAAAAAGGAGTAAGAGAAGTATTTAGAAAAGCACGACAGGCAGCACCATGTTTGATCTTTTTTGATGAAATTGATGCAATTACCCCAGCACGAGGAGGAGCTGGAAGCGATTCTCATGTGACAGAACGTGTAATTAGTCAGCTATTAACAGAACTAGATGGTTTGGAGATATTGACAAATGTTGTGGTGATCGCATCTACTAATCGTCCTGATATAATAGATCCAGCATTACTTCGTCCTGGAAGATTTGACAGGTTACTGTATGTTGCCCCTCCAGATGATGAATCAAGGACACAAATTTTTTCAATTCATACTAAAAAGAAGCCTCTTGCTGATGACGTAAAAATAAAAGATCTGGTAGAGAAAACCAAAGGTTATACAGGTGCGGATATTGCTGCTCTAGCCTCAGCTGCAGTTATGTTGGCATTAAGACAACATATAACAAAATATAAAGATCCAAAAGAAGCAGAGGATAAAAAGAATGAATTAAAAATAACAATGCACCATTTTGAAGAAGCAATGAAAAAAATTAGACCATTGTCTGTTCAAGAGATAAGTATGTATGAAAAGATAGCTGAACGATTTGGAAAACCTAGTCTTGATAGCTTTATCGGTAAAAGTATAACATAATGATACTGAAAACATCATTTATGTAAGAAATCCCAAAATAATATTTATTTTTGGTTAGCTATGTTTCTTGTTATACCTAAAAGATAGAATATTAATTTGTAGCAAGTTCAACATACATTTTATTACTCTATTTTTTTCAGAAAATTATTCCATCTCCATTCAGTAATAATAATTTGCCAAGTTGCGAATATTGGTTTGGTAGAAAACATCTAGCAATAACTGACAAATATACATTCTGTGAATATTATGTGCAAAGTCTATCAACCTAGTAAATAACAATTAAATAATTAATATTAAATTACAATATGTAAAAATGATGATAAGAAATTTCAGAATTGTTTTCTGCTATTTTAAACTATAAATATATCTGTATTTTCTTGCACTATCTTT
>DASVGC010000136.1:0-2119 GCA_036379735.1 Nitrososphaeraceae archaeon | reverse complement strand
CGTGGACCCTACAGGTTCCCTTACCCTCTTGGAAATATCCTTGGAGGCGGATCTCATGCAGGTCCAGGTACACCTGACATACAAGAAGTTCTTGTATGTCCTATAGGTTCTAAGAACATCAATGAGGCATTAGAAACTAATTTCAGGATACACAAAGACGTAAGGATACTTTTAGAAAAAAAAGACAAGAACTTTACTTATGGAAGAGGTGATGAGGGCGCTTGGGCTCCTAACTTGAACAATGATGAGGCAGTTTCAATAGTGGCACAAGCTGTGGAAAATTCAGGTCTGAAATTAGGCAAAGATATTGCTTTGGGTATTGATTTTGCAAGTTCATCACTCTGGGATCCTAAGAGAAAGGTTTATGATTACTCAAGGCAAGGACTTGTTAGAAAAACTGAAGAGCAAATAGATTTTGTTGATGATTTGATAAAGAATTATCATTTGATTTATGCAGAGGACCCCGTTAACGAAGATGATTTTGAAAGTATGGCAATCCTAACAAGAAGGAACAAGGGCTGTTTCATTACTGGTGATGATATGCTCGTTACAAGCAGCCATCGGGTAATCGAAGCACGCAAGTACGGGGCTTGTAATGCTGCGATTTTAAAGGTCAATCAGGCGGGTACGCTGCACGATGCATTGGATTTTGCCAATACCTGTACTGAGAATAACATCAAAATAATAACTTCACATAGATCTGGGGAATCGATAGATGCTCATATTTCGCATATTGCGATAGCAACAGCTTCTAAAATGATAAAAACTGGCGTGGTTGGAGGTGAGCGAGTCTCCAAGTTGAACGAACTTTTAAGACTTTCAGAGTATGATTTAATAAAAGGCATGATTGATTTGTCTTTCACTTAAAATGTCAAGTGCAAACCAAGAGGAAAACGCGAAAGACTCTCAAGAGGAAATTGTGAATCAAACATCTAAAGATTCTGATACTGAGGCGTTTACCGAAACAGGTGAAGAGGATATTGAAAATGATAATCTTGAAAAAATGATACTCTCAACAGGAATACGCGTGGGAACACCTGTAAAAACTAAATTCATGTCACCATTCATTGTTCGCGCAAATCCAGAAGGTCTTTATATTTTAGATATAAGTAAAACACTCACACGAATTGACGTCGCTGCCAAGTTTATTGGAAGGGCAGATATTTCTAAAATTATAGTTACATCAGCAAGAGAATATGGAAAAACTCCTGTCCAGAAATTTTGTGAAGCCACAGGTGCCTCCGGAATAATAGGACGCTTCATGCCTGGCACATTTACGAACCCATCGTTGGCAAGTTATTTGGAGCCACAAGTAGTCATTGTCACAGACCCTCAAGCAGATCAGCAAGCAGTACTTGAAGCAACCAGGGCCGGTGTACCAGTTGTTGCGATAGCAAATAGCGATAATGTTACCTCTAATGTAGACTTAGTCATCCCCGCTAATAATAGAGGAAGAAAAGCACTTGCAACAGTGTACTGGTTACTGACAAGAGAAGTCTTGAAGAAACAGGGTAAAATAAAATCTGATAATGAAATGAAGATATCTATTGATGACTTTGAGACCAAATTGGTCGAAGAGATATCTTGAATACGTACTTAAGAGAACCTGCTGTTTCTGGAATATTTTATCCAAAAAACCCAAATGAACTGATGCAAGACATTGAATCTTTATTTAGAGATTCAAATTTCGGACCGGGATATTTACCACCCTCTAGTAAAAACGAAAGAATATACGGAATGGTTAGTCCTCACGCAGGATATATGTATTCTGGAGCGGTTGCTGCACATGGATACTATGAGCTGTCTTCATCAAATTTTGAATCAGCACTAATTTTTGGTCCCAATCATTATGGTTTAGGTAGTGACATAGCACTAACGGAAAAAGGTGCTTGGGAAACTCCTCTTGGGAAGGTAGAGATCGATTCTGAAGTGGCCCAAAAAATTCATCAAGATTGTGAACTTGTGAGTATTGATGACCCAGCACATTCCAGAGATCATTGTATTGAAGTCCAGCTTCCGTTCCTTCAATACATTAAAGGCCAATTCAAAATAGTGCCTATAATCCTTATCAATCAAGGTAAGAACACGTGCAAAAAACTCGGTAGTGACATATATGAAT
>DASVGC010000135.1:0-2594 GCA_036379735.1 Nitrososphaeraceae archaeon | reverse complement strand
GATAATTTGTTAAGCTGGATTGAAGTAAGGATTTCGCCGCCAATCTACGGGCTTGCCACTCCTTAATAAACTTGAGTTCAAGCCTACTTTATTTTTTGGAAGCTTATTATTTATCACTAATATTTTGATGGTACATTGCTTGCAATTTGTGACAGTTAGTCACACTTCTGTAACTAAAGAAGAATAGTTAGTTCAATATCTAAAAATAAGCCATCTGTGGTGATACAAACAAAAAAATTTGTTCCTACTGTCTTTATTATTTTTCAGCAGGTGCTGGTTCTGGTTCGGGTTCAGGCTCAACGTCTCCTGGTTCTGCTGGTTCAGGTTCTACTTGTCCCATCCTAGTATACAAATCAAATGATATTGACATATTTAATTGACGTCTCAAAAGTATATATGGATTTACAGTGAGGTAGAAATTCAGATATTAACTTGATTATGGATTTAGTCTTGTTGGAATAATTAGACTCCGGCCACTTAGTGATGAATAAAAATTCTTGGAAGTTACTTGTAATTCCTACATAATATAATCATAATATAGTTTTGAGTCGTTCATATCATATAGGTTGATTAAATGAAATCAGGAACTCCGCATTTAAAAACTCAACTAAAATCTGATGATTGGGAACTGCATACGTCCGGATATAACGAATCATCCTGGTTTAAGGATATAGATCCACTAAAGTTTGACAAATTGAACCGAAATATTTCTGTCGATGTTGCGATTGTTGGAGGTGGAATTGCGGGTATTACAACAGCATACCTCCTATCAAAATCAGGGAGGAGTGTTGCATTACTTGAGGATGGATATATTGGCAGTGGTGAAACCGGTAGAACAACTGCGCATATTACACATGCTCTTGATGATAGGTATTATAACATAGAAGAGAGGCATGGTGCAAACTCAGCAAGGATAGCTGCGGAAAGTCATACTTCAGCCATTGATTTTATTGATAGAACTGTAAGGGATGAAGCAATTGATTGTGGGTTTAGGAGATTAAATGGTTATTTGTTTCTAGATCCTACTGATAATAAATCATCTTTAGATAAGGAACTGGCCGCACTCAAAAATGCGGGTATAACCAGTGCAAAAATAGAAGACGAGTCTCCATTAAAATCAAAAGACACATCACCGTGTATCTGTTTTCATGATCAGGCTCAGTTTCAACCAATTCAATATTTGAAGGGAATTGCAAGCAAAATAAATCAGTATAATGAAGCAACAATCTTTACAGAGACTCATGCGAAGGAGATTCAAAGTGACAATTCAAAGTGCGTTATCATAACCGATAGTGGCCATAGCGTTACTGCACAGAATATAGTTCTTGCCACAAATGCACCTATCATTGACAAGGTGAGCAAGATTTATGACAAGCAAGTTGCTTTTAGAACGTATGTAATAGCCGCTCAAGTTCAAAAAAATTCTGTTCCGTCAGGTCTTTACTGGGATACAGGAAATCAAGAATCAAAAGATCACGTCAAGCCCTACCATTATGTACGTATACAACAAACAGGAGATCAAATACATGATTTGTTAATAGTTGGAGGAGAGGATCACAAAACTGGCAGCATAAATGACAAGATGGATTTTGATACCAAGTTTAAGAGCCTTGAAACATGGATGAGAAACATTTTCTCTGTTGAGGGACCAATAGTCTATAGATGGTCAGGACAAGTGATGGAACCTATGGATGGATTGGCATTTATAGGTACTAATCCTGGTAAAGATAAAAATGTATATATTGCCACTGGCGATTCGGGAAACGGAATAACCCATGGAACCATAGCCGGTATTATTTTGAATGATCTCATTTTACAAAAGAAAAATCCATGGGCAGAATTATACGATCCAGATAGGAAAATAAGGTGATATTTGAGTTTGAGCAAAAATTCCTTCAAGTCAAATTCAGAAGCCCTTTCAAATGATAGTGGAACAGTAATTGAAAATGAGAAATTAGCTATTTACAAGGATAGTGAAGGGAAAGTGCATACATTTTCAGCTGTGTGTACTCATTTAGGATGTAATGTTGTTTGGAATGATTTGGAGAAATCATTTGACTGTCCTTGTCATGGTTCAAGGTTCTCGGGACTCACTGGCAATGTAATTAATGGACCTGCCAATGTTCCTCTTAAGAACATGGATAATGATGATAAGCAATGATGTTCCTGTCCTAGTAGTTTTACATGTTTATATCAAGAATATCGTGGGTCATTCTAGATAATTCAGATTTAGATTTGATAGAAAAGCATTCAAAGATATGTGTTTTGAATTATTTAAGGAATGTTCATCATACATAGGTAATGAAAAAGTCTAGATCTGAACCAGTTGTGAAAAAGTACAAGCACAGTATCGCAAAAAAATATGGATTCTTCTGGATAACATTGATATTGTTCTCAGGCTCGCTCATTGGACATTGGTATTTTGGTTTTGTTACTAGTCAATCATGGGAAGATAATTTGAGAGATACATTTGAAAACTGGCAGTCTGAATTTCTTCAGTTAATGTGGCAGGTAGCCGGATTAACTTTTCTATGGTATGTTGGAAGTCCACAGTCAAAAGAGGAGGAAGAAAGGAACAATGAAATGTTACAATG
>DASVGC010000134.1:0-4051 GCA_036379735.1 Nitrososphaeraceae archaeon | reverse complement strand
ATCTGACGACAATAAAGTTTCATTCTCCCATAAGGAAATATTTAGTGGGTTGGGTGTTAAATTTGTTGGAAACAAGTTAGATGAAAATCTCCGGGAAAGTTTTGTTAGAATGAACGAGGCCCTGAAGATCCGAGCCGAACTCTCTGATTGACCTTTAAGAACTAATCTTGTAATCTATGAGTAGACTTGTAATCGTCTCCATTCCTTTACTAATGTTTCCAAGTCTCCTTCTAGAACCTTGCGAAGTTTATTGTTATAAATTATGGCCGCAGGATGTACTGTGAGAAAATAGAGTCTGTTGTCTTTTTGAATGAATTTACCGCGATTACCAAGGATTGAACTACCACCAAGTAATGATTGGTAGGCTGTTCTACCTAGTATACATATAATTTTTGGAGAAACTAAAGAAATTTCCCTTTCAAGGTAATTCCTACAAGTACGTCGTTCTTCTTCCGTTGGGACTCTATTATTTGGCGGTCTACATTTCACTACGTTGGTAATATATACACTTGATCTAGTTAATCCTGCTTTCGTCAGTGTTTCCTCAAGAATTTTACCTGCCATACCAACAAACGGCTTTCCTTTTTCATCTTCATTTCTTCCTGGAGCTTCTCCAATAAACATGATACTAGCTTTAGAATCACCGTCCCCAGGAACTGCATTAGTTCTGTTTTTACATAACTCACATGATTTGCAGCTAATAACTTCTGCATGAATTTTTTCGATAGAGTCGCTATGCATTTCCATTTTCTATATGGTATTCTTGATAATGAAACTTACTAATATTATCGCATTTTTGACAATACAAAAATTGTTAGATGAGGTCATTTAATTGAAATCATGATCTAAAATTTTGTAGAGTACAATCAGACCTTGATCGAATTTGAAAGAAATGATTAGATATTTCAAATTCTCTACCCCTTTGACAAATAGTTTTGACCATTGATTATTATTAATACATCATGAATATTATACTATGATGAGCTCGAAAATAAATCAGTTGAAAAATCAACGAGATCGAGTGACTGGGTTGAACCACTTTAAGAAGCTCCAAAGTAATGGTGAAGCAGATGGGAAGATAATGGCGGTTGATAACACCGATAATTTTACAAACGACATCGGGATGACAGGGTCTAGTAAAACTCCTAGTGAAAAAATCAATATTGAAATTGATATATTTCAAAGAACGGAAGTTTTCTGTGATGACGTTTCTATGTGGATTTAAGAAATTAACTACTCATGCTCCAAATGTTCTGAATACTCCAAATTTTGCTGCGCGGAAAATGATTTGATGTGTTTATCATTTCTCATCAATCATTAGTATATGATTTAAAAATGATAGTAGATTAAAATATCTAATTGAGTTCTGAGCAGGTTACATTAAAGTATCACAAAGGAACTATAGTAATAAAGGGACTCGAAACCTTACCTTATGCGACAAGAGATCCAAGAAGCAATTCCTTGGTTTCCTACGGAATTAATTATAAAAAAATAACGGAATACCTTAAAACAAAAAACGTAGAATATGTGGATCATGTAGCGGATCTATTGCCTCTTGAACAACTTCTAAAAGTTAAGGTAAAGTTACGTGATTATCAAAAGGAAGCAATACAAAGCTGGATCCAGGATAAAATGGGATCCATAGTCCTTCCAACAGGAGCGGGAAAAACAATAATTGGTTTAAAAATTATTGAGATGATTAACTCCCCAACACTGATTGTCGTGCCTACACTTGATCTTATCAAACAGTGGACCCAGATACTCTCGCAAACTTTCAATATTGAAATAGGGAACATTGGTGGGGGCGCAGAAAATATTCAAGCAATTACTGTATCAACATATGATTCAGCCTATCTCAAAGCCCAATCAATTGGAAATAAGTTCCTTTTAATAGTATTTGATGAGGTCCATCATCTACCCGCACCATCATATAGACTTATTGCGGAAACATTTATTGCGCCATACCGTCTAGGCTTGACAGCTACTCTAGAACGAGAAGATCACTTGGAAGCAGATTTCCCATATTTGATTGGAAAAACTACCTTTCAAATAACTGCAAAAGAGTTAGCAAAAAATAATTATCTGGCTAATTATGTCATAGAACGAAAGCAAACCTCCATGTCAGAAGAAGAATACCAGAAATATAAAGAAAATATGGCTGTGTATTATACTTGCTTGAGAAAAATTGGATTAAAAATGAATTCTTTTAATTCATTCAAACGATTAATCATGATTTCATCCCGAAATAATTTGGCCAGACGAGCCCTTGTAGCAAGAAACAAAGCTAATGACATAGCCCTCAATAGCAGATCAAAGCTGGACGAGATCCGAAAAATCCTATCTGAAAATAAAAACATTAAAACAATAATATTCACACAACACAACAAACTAGTATACGATATTTCCAATGCCTTTCTTATCCCATTTATTACTTACAAGTCTTCTAAGGAGGAAAGAGAGGACGTTCTTGTTGGTTTTAAAGACGGAAGATATATGGCAATTGTCACCTCAAAAGTACTGGATGAAGGAAGAGACGTACCTGATGCACAGCTGGGTATTTTGGTTAGTGGGACTGGAAGTAGTCGAGAGTTTGTACAAAGATTAGGTAGATTATTGAGACCAAAGAGTGATAATCAGCAAGCAAGATTAATTGAAATTGTATCTAGTGGTACATCAGAAACACTAACTAGTAAAAGAAGACAAAGAAGCATGACGAGATAAATTCCCAGTTTTTAGCACTGTATTGTAATTATTATTAATATGTAGTTTTTCGAGTTAACTTTTAAATGATGTTAACTTCATCTGGCTATCCCTGTCTGAAAAATCAACAGTAGACTTTACCATTTTAAGGGTGCTACTGTCTTTGGAATCTCTAATATAGATTACATAAATCAATGCGTAATTTTTCCTGACGGTTTTTCTTATCACTCTTCCAATTCTTTGAGCAATCTGATTGAAATTTGAGCTGTTTGATATTATTATTGCTATTCTGACATCAGGTATGTCATATCCTATTTCAAGGGTATGAACTGAAAGCAATGGAAAGTATTCTTTACCCCACTCCTCTAAAATCTTCTTTCTCTGAGCAATTGGTATCTTATTGTGAATCGATCTAGATGGGATTCCATATGACTCTAATATTTTCTCTAGCTTCAATATTGAATCTATTGTTTCGCTAAATATCATTACGGGTTCTGATGGGTGTTTTCTAACAATATTTGCGGCAGATAACACCTTGTTACTAGCCGAGCTGAGTAATTCTTTTCTTTTTCTGACGTTAGCAAACCAAAGTTTTGCTAAATTTGCATTATATCCTCCTTTGAATAGTAAGATTGAAATTTTTTTTGGATCATAAGCCCCAAGTTTTTTTGAAAGAAATGATATCTTGTTGGAAGTTTCGATATAGATTTTCTTTTCAGACTCTGTGAAACTAACAGGGACAGGAACAACTTGCGGTTTGGCAAGTCTCCCATCTGTAACTGCATCTTTAATCATGTATTTTTTAACAGGCGGTAAAGCTCTAATTATCGTATTATACCTCGGATCATTCTCATTTATGGTAGCGGTTAATCCTAATACGGCTTTAGCTGGATCTTCTTTTAAGATTTCAAAAATTTTACTAAATTCTTTAGCTGTCTCACTAAGGAGATGGATTTCATCAAGAATTAGCATATCCGAATCTTTTAGCAACTGCAAATTGTTTATGATACTCTGATAAGTGCCAATTGTAATCTCTCTAATATCCTTCTGTTCTCCATAAAATGTACCTATGGACTCTCTTTGTAAGCCATAACTCATCAGTCGATTTACGTTCTGCTCAATAAGAACAATTCTTGGTACAAGAAACAAGATTCTAAATTCATTAGCTAGTTTGCTCCTTCCTCCTGTCTTTGCAGGATATGTACCTTCTTTGTCAAATCTTATTTCTGCCAGTCTTCGTGCACATTCAAAAGCAATTTCAGTTTTTCCAGTCCCAGTACTGTAGATTATTGAACCCTTAAAATTATTATTTAACCATGCATTGACTGCCTTCAACTGGTCTTTCTTTAGT
>DASVGC010000133.1:0-4884 GCA_036379735.1 Nitrososphaeraceae archaeon | reverse complement strand
ATCTGACGCAACCAAGTCTTTTCCATGTGTATTCAGTCTTATGACAGCTGTAGGAATAATATTCATGCCAGTAACGATATGAAAATCATAAAGTTTGAACTTCTCTTCAAATTTAGTATTACCCATGACTTCGCTTGTGATAGACAAGAGTTGTGATGTTGTTACAGACTTGCCTTTGTCGGCTACCTCCTTTTGTTTATCAATAATTTTATGCAATTGTTCTTCCGTAGGATCAATTCCAAAATCAGTCAATATTGCACGAATTCCATGGGCACCTGCGTGTTTTCCTGCCTGGAGCCATCTTTTCCTACCAACCAATTCAGGACTTATCGGCTCATAGGTTAATGGGTTATTTATTATTCCATGTGTGTGAATCCCAGATTCATGACCAAAGGCATTTTCTCCTATGATGGCCTTGTTTGGTTGAACCACAACACCCATTGTGTTAGAAACAAATTTAGAAATTTCATACAGCAAATTTACTTTAATATTGTGTTGCTTTGAATACAGACACTGCAAGGCCATAACAAATTCTTCCAATGAAGCATTTCCTGCTCTTTCACCTAGCCCGTTAATAGTAACATGTGCACAAGAAGCTCCAGAGTTTATGGCAGCAATAGAATTTGCAACAGCGAGTCCAAAATCGTTATGACAATGAACACTTATTGGAGTATTCATTTTTGATCTTATTTCCTGTACTAGTGATGTAATATATTCTGGTGTGGAATATCCAACTGTGTCTGGAATATCAATTCTATCGGCACCGATTTCAGTTACTGCTTTAAAGACATCAATAAGAAATTTTCTATCAGATCTTGTTGCGTCTTCTGCCGAAAATTCGACTTTTAATCCATGAGATTTTGCATATTCTACGGCCCAAAGTGCTTTTTCCAAGACCTGTTCTCGCGACATTTTTAGTTTATATTGCATATGGATATCGGAGGTCGCAATAAATGTGTGAACATAATTCACACCACAATCTAGAGCTGAATCTATATCTGCCTTAACAGTTCTTGCCAATACACACACCTCAGTGTTAAGATTCTGTTTAACAATATTTTTGATTCCTTGTTTTTCACCATCCGATACCACAGGGAATCCAGCTTCGATTGTGTCAACCCCCAGGTCAGCCAATTTTGTTGCAATATTGAGTTTTTGTTCTGGCGTAATTGAAACACCAGGTGTCTGCTCACCATCCCTTAATGTTGTATCAAATATTCTTACCTTTTGAGATTCCATTAATTTACTCTCCCCTGGAAAGAGCGGAAACTCCCGTTCGTGCCATTTCTACAATATCATATTGTATTATTAGATTCTTAAATGCATCTATTTTGTCAGGTGTTCCAATAACTTCTACAGTTACAGATTCCTTTCCAATATCTAATATATTTGCTCTAAACACGTTGGCAAAATTGATGATTTCGTTTCTATTAGTAAAGTCTTTAGCTCTTATTTTTATCAACGCCAACTCTCTATAGACCGTATTATTGATATCAAGAACCTCTACCTCCACAATATCAATGAGTTTTCTAAGCTGCTTTACCAGTTGATCAAGTATAGCTTCATCAATTCTTGTAGTTATTGTCATCCTTGACAGATCTGGTTTTTCAGTAGTCCCAACTGTAATACTCTCGATGTTGAAATTTCTAGCCCGAAACAGATTGGTAATCCTGAATAACACACCAGGCTTATTTTCAACTAAAGATGAAATGATGTACAATGGTTTGTTTTTGAAATCCCTAGAACTCATTGTCTATGCACCTGTTATCATATCCTTAAGTCCAGTACCTGGAGCAACAAATGGATATACATCTTCTTCGGGGTCGATTTTGATGTCAATTACAGATGCAACTTCTGTTTTTAGTGCATCTTTTATTGCTTTTTCCAGCTCATCCATCGATTGAACACTCATGCCGTTTGCCCCATAGGCTTCTGCAATTTTGACATAGTCAGGACAACTTTTTTGATGAACACCCATGTATCGTCGATCATAAAATGTTCTCTGCCACTGTGCTACCATACCCAGCATATCATTATTTAACAGAAATACTATGACAGGTAAATTCTCTAATACAGAAACTGCCAATGAATTTTCAGTCATGTTAAATGAACCGTCGCCGGCAACATCTACAACATGAACGTCTGGTCTAGCGGCCTTTGCACCTATTGATGCGGGAAATCCAAATCCCATTGTTCCTAATCCTGTAGAGCTAAAGAAAGTCCCCGGTGAGATAACATCAAAATGCAATGAAGTCCACATTTGACATTGACCCACTTCTGTTGTTACTATTGACTCGGCGGGCAGCAGCTCTCTTAATTTTTTCAGTGCCTTTCTTGCAGTCATTTCTCTTGGATAGTCTTTCATGTTTTGTGAAAAATAATCTATTAGCTCCTTTCTCCTTTTTAGCCACGGGTTCTCGCTGCTCTTCTTAATCGACATCTTAGTCAACATCTTTACCATTGTTCGAAGAGCAGACTTGACGTCACCAACAATAGCAATATCTACAGATTTATTTTTTCCAATCTCAGCTGGATCTATATCAAGATGTATGATATTCATTCCCTTACCAAACTCGTCAAACCTTCCCACGGAACGATCTGAGAATCTTGCACCAACGGCTAGTATGCAATCTGCTTCAAGGATAATTCTGTTTGCCTCAGCATGACCATGCATCCCAATAGGACCCATCGCTAATGGATGGTTTTCAGGAAACGCACCCTTTCCTTTAAAAGTAGTAACGACTGGTGCCATAATTAATTCGGCTATTGCCTGAAGTTCAGAGAAAGCACCAGAAAGAATAACACCACCACCTGCCATGATAATTGGTCGTTGTGCAGATACCAATAGTTCCACTGCCTTTCCAACGTTTGACAGATCTGGATCTACAACTGGTTTGTATCCCCTAACTTTAATTAAATCTGGAAATTGAATTTTAGTAACGTCCTGTTGTACGTCCTTTGGAATATCAATCAGAACTGGTCCGGGCCTACCGCTCTCTGCTATGTAGAATGATTTTTTCACAACTTCTGGAATTTCTGTAGCATATCGGGGTTGAAACGCATATTTTGTGCACGGATTAGCAACTCCAATAATATCAGTCTCTTGAAAAGCATCCTTTCCTATCATGTTTAGTGGTACTTGACCAGTTATTGCAATTAACGGAGAAGAATCAGCATAGGCTGTGGCAATACCTGTTATCAGATTTGTAGCACCAGGACCGGATGTTGCTAGGCATACCCCTGCCTTTCTTTTTATTCTAGCATAACCGTCAGCCATATGAGCTGCCGATTGTTCATGTCTAACCAATACGTGCCTAAAGTTAGCATCAACCAAGGCATCGTATATTGGCAAATTTGCCCCACCCGGAAGTCCAAAGACTATATCAACACCTTCTTTTTCCAGGGAAGTCATAAGAGCTTTAGCGCCACTCATTTCAGACATTGTACGAATATTCATTGATGCTTCGTATATATACTCGTTGTCAATTTTTCCTCATTCAAAGTACTACTCATCTATGAATTTTAGAAATGAAAGGATCTATGGCCAATTTCTAAAAACTGGTTTCCTTGTAAAGATTAAAGTAGATATGAATAGTTCATTTCAAACAGAGGAATTCGGGGATGACTGATAGCCAGTTTCATAATGATGATAAATATATCGCACTCTCTCAAGATTTTTTCAAGAAATACATTTCCAAAGGATGTACAATAGGTTTAGGAAGTGGGAGCACTGTTGAAAAAATTGTTCGAAATTTCGCAATGTTGGAATATAAAGATACTTTAGAATTTGTGGTTACTTCTCTTCAAATTAGAGTCGTTTCTGAATCTTTAGGTTTGAAAATAGTCGATCAAAAGTATGGAAATGTTGATGTTGTCATAGATGGGGCGGATCAGATTGACTCCGAATATAATATGATAAAAGGGGGCGGAGGTGCACTTTTGAAGGAGAAAATATTGATTGCATCATCAAGAAAATTTGTAATTGTGGCTCAGTCCAGCAAGTTTGTAGACAAATTTACCATGGCAGTCCCAATCGAGGTTACTCCATTTGGAAGAATCCTTGTCAAGAGAGAACTTGAAAAAATTGGAGCTTTACCAAAGATAAGGATGCTAGAAAAAGGATATCCATTCATTACAGAGAATGGAAATATTATTTACGATACTTTGTTACCGAGTTATGATGGTATTGCTGAAGCTGAAAGAGATCTAAAAAATATTCCAGGTGTTGTAGAGGTTGGACTATTTACTAATCATGCAGATTCTTACTATAAAATAAGAAACGAAAATGAATTTGACTGCATAGTTCCTAAGACTTCGTAAAGCGTTTGTGTAATAATCAATCACTCAAATAAATTTTTCATATCTTCGCTCAGCTGATATTGCAAAGTCAAATGGATTTAACAAAATTCCACAAGTTTTGCAAGTACTATTGATAGGTTTTAACATATCGCGTACTGACTTTAGATTTGATATTCGGTTATTCAAACCACCGCACTTATTGCAGACCAATTCAATGTTGTAATATGACAATAGTAAACGTCAAACAATAACAAATATCTCTTGTTAGGTTAATTAGTTATGACTAGAGAAACTAATTCATATAACAATCTTCTAGTTAGAATATACTACTTTTTTGAATACTTACCTGGTTTTCTTGAAAAGATACTTTTGCAACCCTCACAACAAAAATAGTATTTCTTACCATTATACTCATGAATAGTAGCTAATTCCTCATCCATTTCTATTCCACATACAGGATCAACAGGCATTAGGTTCTAGTATATTGTGTTTCTATTTATAGTGTGTTCCCTAAATTATACTACCAACTTGTCCTTTAAACACCGAAAATCAAAAAAATCTTCATCAGGGGACTTGTGAATTGTT
>DASVGC010000132.1:0-2283 GCA_036379735.1 Nitrososphaeraceae archaeon | reverse complement strand
AGAGTAAAAACACTTTCTGTAGCATATTATTATACAGGTGATAATGTTTATGCTAATAAGACATCAGAACTATTGCGGGTATGGTTCACAAATAATGATACTCAGATGAATCCTAACTTGCAATATTCTGAAGTAGTAACTGGCAAGAATAACGGAACTCGTTCTGGTATCATTGCTGCAAATTATTTTCCAATGGTATTAGATGCAATTAGATTGATTGAGAATTCTCCGGCCTGGACTGATGATGATATGCATGCTATTGAATTATGGTTTGATAACTATCTTGGATGGCTGCTAAATTCTAGTTTTGGTAACAGAGAAAGCAAGCAACTTAATAATCATGGCACTTGGTTTGACGTCCAGGCTTCTTCCATAGCTATGTTCCTAAATAAGACAGAGATATCAAGAAACATACTTGAAAATAATAAGAATAAACTAATATCAGAAAAAATACGAGAAGATGGATCGCAGCCCTTTGAATTACAGCGACAGACTTCTCTCAATTATCATATTTTCAATCTGCAGGGTTTTTTCAATTTGGCGAAAGTAGGTGAGAATATTGGAATTGATTTGTGGAGTTATGAAACTCCCGAGGGATCAGGCCTTAAAAAAGCTCTGAATTTTTTGCTTCCCTTTGCAATTGGTAATGAAACTTGGCCCTACACTCAGATAAAACCAATAGATAAAGACGGATTGCATGATTTGATATGCCAGGCAGTAGTACATTACGATGAAAACGATTTTTACAAGCAGGTTTATAGATCTCTAGACAAACTGAATATAACCATGCAAACAGATGGCTTGGTATACGGTTGCACCAGTCTGATATTTAATAATTAAGAATATAATAAGGGAATAACATATTGAGAAAAACTAACACTATATTACTTTTACAGATTACTCGTATTCTGATTTGATAATCATGAATTGATCATCGTAGTTTCCCGTTTCAGTATTGAGAAACCCTCCTGCAAGCACGTCTCGATCTGTCTTGGTTATGTTAACATGTAAGAATCCACTTTCTTGTAACTGAGATACCATATATGGAGCCTGTCCCCTAAAATCATATAGATTATTTCCTGCCGTCCCAACTACAAAATAAATGGGAACACCAGGTGAGTTGTATTGACTGGCATTTACATCCTTAACTATTGGTTGGCGGGAGCTATCAATATTGTATACCAATGGATAGGATCTTTGATAATTATGGTTGTGTGAAGTTATTACCATATCTACTCCATACTTTTCAAATAAAGGCGGATAGGTTTCTCTCAAAATCTCATTTGCAGGATGAATAGAGGGTGAAGTGTAAAAGGGCCTGTATCCGTATACTATTATCCAGTCGATGTTTGGATTGTTTGCTGCTTTAATTAGGTCATCTTGGATGAATTGGTATTGCTCAGATCCATTTACGTATGGAATAACAGAGCCCTTGCCTGTGGACATTGCTAAGAAATGAACATTTTGATAGTCGAACGAATAAAATGGGTTTTCTAGATCAAAATGATTAATGTAATCACCATATCTTGTTGACGTGGTATCATCGTCACCAAGAGCAACCTTAAACCTGTCATCATCATCTAAATCCGAAATAATATCGAAAAAGCAGTCAGAATCCTTTACTTCTGACAAATCTCCTAGAGCGAAGACCAAATCAGGATCCTCGTCTTCCATACCCTCTATAGTTTGTCGGGTTTTTGAATCACATCCATAATCACCAGCAATTACAAAGTCAAATTCAGATTTTCCATTAATCACGGATTCGCCTGAAACGCTATTGATTCCTGATGTTGATGAGGAATCCACAATGTCAAAAGAACTAGTAACTGAAGAATCAGTACGGCCTTGACTTGATACATCTATCTCGACAGTTAGTGGTCCTAAATCTCCATTCTCTCCAATAGTCCATGAATATACAAATTTACCCTGCAGATCCGTTTGTCCATTAAATGTTTTCTCAAAGTCCGCTCCGGGATATACCAATTTCCCATCTATATCCGCATTTGGAATTGCTTTTGAATTTGAATCTGTTACAGTTATTGTAGTATTCTGTGTGTCACCTCTGGCAACTGGATTTTTCTGCGAAAAAACTGATACAAGCATTATGTTATTGTTACTATCGACGTCCACAATATCAGATATATTTGCGGTGGGTAACTCTTGTGGTGGTTGCGATTGAACAGGAGCTAACTCTTGTGGTGGTTGCGATTGAACGGGAGCTAACTCTTGTGGTGGTTGCGATTGAACGGGAGCTAACTCTTGTGGTGGTTGCGATTGAACAGG